>CAZRGY010000001.1:0-18827 GCA_964599715.1 uncultured Verrucomicrobiota bacterium
GAGAATGCCGACAAGGAGCTGCCTTACTTTGCCATCGCCAGCGCGGTCTTCGCCTTGATCTATGCTCATCGGCAGTTTGATCTGATTCCCGATGATGTACCCGAGTTGGGGCACTCCGATGATTCCAGTGTGGTGCGGGCGGTCTTGATGGAATACGAGCGTGCCTTTGAGTCTTATGCGGCGCGGCACGGCATGAAGTGGTCCAAGATCACGGTCAAGCCTTAGGCTGTTTGCTGACAACGAAGCTTTGTCAGGCGCGGGTAATTGGACATCAATTACCCGTGTATTCAAAGACATGGAGCACAAGCTCTCCTTCACCCAATTGAACACTGTTGATATACAGTAGTTGATCGGTGTTGAGGGTGATTTCTTGGCCGGTCTTTAGCACCGCAATCCGGCGCATCTCTCTTTCTACCACGTCCGTTTCTATCAGTGCCCATATCCAGACGTTAACATCAATCGGTTGTGCGGTCAGAATCTGAGCACCTACCGGCATTTCCACTTCTTGGGTTTCCTGCCGCTTTACCTTGTATTTGTAGATCGTCTTCATGCTTGAGTTGCAGCGACTTGCCCGCTGGGGTTTTCTGACCGAGATTCACGCTCCACCGCATAACAATCTGGGGGAACTCTATGACTGATCGTAATGATTAGCAGACTTGGACGGGGTGTAAAGCTGCCAACTGGACCTATTAAAAGGTCTGAATGGCTCTTTTTGCCGGTTGAGGGAGGCAATTTTTGATGATTGTTTGCCAGAGTTCACCGCCACAGTTTCTTGTCTAGCGAGAAGTCAGGACGTTTTTTTGAGATTGGAGTGAGGGGGTGGGGATGTCCTGAAAAAACTTGTTCGCATTTGACCAGCTACTTAGTCTGCGCGACAGATGGCCCGCGCGGTCGGCTCGCCCAGTGTTTTTCTCAGCCGGCGGCGGGTCTGCGCCTCGCCGAGCCAGACAAAAAGTGTGATGCAGGATCAGCCGGTCAATTCAGGTGCAAGTGCAACGGCACCCATATCCCGGCCGGCGTGTCCTTTTCTGGCGCCCGGCGAGATGTGGCGCCGTCCGCTGCCGTATTTGGCCAAGGATCCCCTGACCCGCTTCCTCACCCGGCTGGCTTTGCACCTTTACCGGCGGCATTTTCTTGCAGTGATCGGGGCCGAGCGTTTGCGGGCCAAGCATGACCCCTACATCGTGGTAATGAACCACAGCCAGCGCTCGGAAGCCGTCTTGATACCGGGTCTGTTTTTTTTTCTGCGGGACGGCAAGCGCATTCATTTCATGGCTGACTGGAATTTTTGTCTTTTTCCGCCGGTGGCCATACTATATCGCTGTGCACAGGTAATCACGCTGGTACGGAAACCGGCCAAACCGAAGTTCCTGAACATTTTTAAACCCTTGTTCACGGACAAGCTGCCCGCCTTTGAGCGGGCAAAACTACGGCTGGCGGAAGGAGCCCCGGTGGGTATCTTTCCGGAAGGCACGGTGAACCGGAATCCGCAGGCTTTGCTGAAGGGATTTTATGGGGCGGCCCAGTTGTCATTGGAGACAGGGGTGCCGCTGTTGCCAGTAGGGGTGAGGTTCCCGACGAACCCGCCCGGTGAACCAGTGAGTGAGTCCTCGCCTCAGGTGTTGGAGATCGGCGAGCCGCTGGTCCCCGAGAAAAAAATTAACAACCCGAGCCCTGATGAGGTGCGGGCGTGGCACGCGCGGATGATGGAAGAAATAGCCCGTTTATCCGGCAAACAATGGCAGTCCAATAGCAAACGCAAATGACACTCTCTTTGAAAAAACGCACGCGGGTGACGCGCGTGAACACGGACGCGGACCGCTTGCAGGCCATCACCGTGTTAAAGGCCACCTATCATGACGAGAAGAATTGGGTGGCCAATGAGCAGAAGATGTTTTTGAACGAGGACCTTCAGGATCCGAAGGTGTCTTGGTTTTTGGTCCTGGTGGAGGAGCGCCCCGTCGGTGTCTTGCGAGTGCTTTATGAATTGCCGCTGGAGACGTACAAAGAGTACGGCTTCAAGCAGCTCGGTGATGGCTTGGATATCGAAGCGTTCGTGAAATCGAGCAAGATCGCCGAGATCGGTCGTTTTGCAGTTTTGCCCGAATATCGCAAGTATATCGTGGTGGTAGGCGCCCTCATGCGTGAGGCGAGCAAAGAAACGGTGGAGCGTGGGTTCACCCACTACATCACCGATATCTTCGAAGGCGAGAAGCACAGCCCGTATCTGTTCCATACCCGCGTGATGGGTTTCATCCCGGTGGCGACTCATGATGTAGGGGAACTGAACTGTCCTTTGCGCCGCATCACCATGGTGCTCGATATCAAGGCCGCCTATAACCGCCTGCGCAATTCAAACGGCTTTGTCTTCCGCTTCCTGACGGAAGGATGGGATGCATCCTTGCATGAGAAACTGCGTAACGCGGACCCGAAGGACAATACCGAAGGAATGCTGCTGTCTATCGCCAGGGCTTACGGGTTGGCGGGGAAGTGACCGCAATTTACGGTAAGCTCTCGTACTCACGTTGTTTCTTTTTATACAACGTCTAATGTAACGCGGGGCGACTGTTTGGTTCTGAAAATAAAAAACGCGGACCGGTCATGCGACCAGTCCGCGTATGATTTTTTAGAAAATCAGCTTAACCGAGCTTGGCGAGGACTTCCTTCACTGCGTCGAAATTTGGCAGGTCTTTCGGGGTCGGGGTTTGCTCGCTGTATTGGATGACGCCGTTCTTATCCACCACGAACGCCGCGCGGGCGCTGACCGAACCGAGGCCGATGAGATCGCCCAGCAACACATCGTAGTCTGCCGCAGTCTTCTTGTTCAAATCGCTGGCGATGGTGATGGTGATTTTGTTTTGCGCGGCCCAAGCTTCCTGGGCGAACGGGCTGTCCACGCTGATGGCGATCACATCGGCATTCAAGCCGGTGTAAGCTCCCAAGCCAGCCGTGATATCGCACATTTCCTGGGTGCAAACCCCGGTGAAGGCGAGTGGGAAGAAGAGGATGACGGTGTTCTTTTTGCCGAGATTGTCGCTGAGTTTGACGTCTTTCAGACCTTCAGCGGTTTTGGATTTCAAGGAAAAGTCAGGGGCTTTGGAGCCAACAGAGATAGCCATAGTTTAAGCAATAGATGGTTAGCAGTTAATTCGCCCGCAGTTATAGTTCGAGTACAGACAGGTGTCAAACGGCCAGATCATCTGCGAACTTTTTTCATCGCAGATCGTATCAACTGTGAATGCGGGTAATAGCAATGCCCTTCGTTGATTGATTTTCGGGGCGGAGGCGATTGCTTCATTCAGTTAAGGCGGCGAGGACTTCGGTGGCGTGGGTCTCGGGTTTTACTTTGGTCCAGACATAGCTGATCAAGCCATCTGCTCCAATGAGGAATGTCATCCGGTGGATGCCCTCATAGGTGCGGCCCATGAATTTTTTTTCGCCCCAGACGCCATAGGCGCGGACGATCTGATGATCTTCGTCAGCCAAGAGTGGAAATGGCAGCTCATATTTGCGGGCAAACTTGGCGTGTGATTTTACCGAATCAGTGCTGACACCCAGCAGGACGGCGCCTTTGGCTTGCAGTTGGGCGTATTGATCGCGGAAGCCGCAGGCTTCCTTCGTACAGCCCGGAGTGTCGTCTTTAGGATAGAAGTAGAGGACGACCGGTTTGCCGCGCAGGCTTTTGAGCGAAATGGTCTGGCCGTCTTGGGTCTGGGCGGTGAAATCCGGGGCTGGTGAGCCTGCGGGAATCGGTTGCGCTTGTATCATGGACATAACTGCTGGTGCGATAATTGCTTACGTTGAATGCCATGCTACCGTATAGGGTAGGGCATTGGCCAGTTAAGGTTGCCTAGCGATAACGATAAGGGAAAACCCTACATAAAGTGCGCCTAGCTACGGATAGGCATGAATGGCAAAAAATGGTCTTATATTACCAGTGCTGGCCGAGGATGCAGCTCGGGAAGTGGCAAAAACAGGTGTTCAGCAGGTGTGCGTTAGGTGTTCGTTTGGACGGGTTTGTTAGGGCTGATTGGGCAGGTGGCTGAGGTGAGTAAGCCTTGCTTTGAATCTGTCACCTAATTAGGCTGCGTAATGATAGCGTGAAATATCAATGAAATTGGTGCTTACAGTCTGGTTATCCGTGATAGGCCTAAGTGTCTTGGCGCAAACGCCCGAGGCAGTTGTCTTGCCGCGCACCCAGATTAGTTTGGCTCCCGCAAACGAGGCGGGCTTGGCGGTTAATCTTGGCTCCACGAAGTATGTATTACCTGCCGAAATGTCGCTATTAGATAAGGCGGCGAGAACGGCGGGTATTGAACTAGCCTTGCGGCAATCGACTCCTCCTTACGAACTGCGGATCAGCAGTGTGACGCACGAAGTGGTCGTAGAAGCGGCTGGTTTTGAGGGCTGGGGTGGTAAGGTGGGCTTGGGGGCTTCTTGCCTCATCCATCCGGACTTTGCCCGTCAGATCATCGATCTCACTACGGCGGCGGCGAACACGAACGCTGTGGTCTTGCGTTTTCATGATGGTGGTAAGGCGAGCATGGGTGGTGGCTCCACCCTGCGGTATGATGAATTCAAGGATCGTTCTTATTACGTTTCCGGAAATGGCAAGGTGGATGCCGAGAATGCCGATGGCCAGGAGATGCAGCTTTTCGCCTTCGTGCCGCCGATGACCGGTGGCCCCTTGGTGGAAGAGACAGGCGCAGATGGTGTGAAGCGGACAAGGCGCTTAAGCCCGCTGGTCATGGCCCGTGGAGCCGGGGAGTTGATGGAAAAAATCCAGGTCGGTATCGCCCAGTTGCAATTTGAGTTCGAGCGTGATGGCCAGAAGACTGTCACATTGACGAATGGGACCACGGCGGTGATTTACATGAGCCCGGACCGGATGGCGTTGCGCTGGCGCGTGACCAAAGGCTATGTGCGGTTCGGTATGGAGCAGATCCGTTGCTGGCAGGCACAAATCCTGACGGATCAAAAAGTGGACTTCCAGTGGGATAACACCAACCTGATGGTGGATACGCATAACAACTCAGATGCGGATATCTTCCCGGCGAATCGCGACATCCTGTGCACTGTTTCCCGTTCCATCACGGCGAGCAGCGGTCCGGGTGGCACCTTCCAATACGCTTTGCTGGATGATTGCGACAAGTTTGTGGCCAGCGGTTATGGCGGTGAAGTTCATATTTACAATACGCGGATTGGTCGCGGTTTTGAACTGGCCGACGGAACGCTACAGTTCCGCAATGGCTCCCCGGTGTCCAGCAGCGTGAGCGGGCAGAAGCCGGAGATCAAACTGGCTTGGCAGGATGGCTCACCGTTGTCCATCGGCAGTGCTCAAGGCACGGTGAGCGTTGATCCGGGTGGCAGGGAAACCTTGACCATCGAAGGCCATGGTTCGTTGGGAATCAATTACAGCGGCGCGGGCGTGGTGGGGATTTCCTCGCAGGAGGGGGAATATGTTTTGTTGCCCAAGATTTTGCAGGACTGGACATTTGAAGTCGGGGTGAATGATACAGTGGTTTTCACCTTGGACACCCAGAAGGGGATATTCACGGTACACTCCAATGTGGGGAACAACAATCCGGTCAGCGTGGGGTCTCCAGACGGTTTCAACCCGGTCCTCTTTCCTGATTCGACCCTGACTTTCGTGTTGGCTCCGACTGGGCTGACCTTGGGGCGGACGGATGGCACGATCGTTTTCTATGAAGCAGCGGGCAGTAACCAAGGCAGCTTTGGGCAAGGTCCGCTCGCGCCGACGATTCCTACAGGTGGCACCCTGCCGGTCGCGTTTGGTACTCCTACCACTACGATAGACCCGACCCGGCTGCAGCAAGTGCCGGTCAGTAATTTCAATTGAGGGCGCAAAGGGACCGGATGAACAACTTGAGCGCCCCGAAAAAGCGGACAAAAGGCCAGTTTGGGTCTGTTCTAAAGACAAAAAAGCTATTGGCTCTTGGCATTGGTATCATGACTGTGATGGCAACAAAGGCAGAAGCTCAGGTGGGTGAGGATTTCCTCAGCCGCACCGGCCCTACGCCGCCGTACCGGTCTCCCCAGCCCAACCGTTACAACCTCAAGTGGGGCGATCTCACTGGGCGCCTGACGGGCAGTGTGGTGGCTGAGTTTAACGACAACATCAACTTGTCGCAGAATAACCAGGTGGCCGATATCTCCATCGGGCCCGAGCTGGGCTTTGGCTTCCTCTATCCCATCTCGGATCGCAACGTGCTCCAGCTCGACATCGGGGTGGGGTATCGCTGGTACCTGAACAGCCCGGATGTGAGTTCCATCACGGTATCGCCCCGTTCCACCTCCCGGCTGGACTATTACCTCTATTTTGAGGAAGGCCGGGTCAACCTGCATGACACCTTTTATGTCCAGGTCAGTCCCGTTGATATCGCGGCCTTGGGGCCCGGGGTGGCAGGCGGAGTGAATCTGTCCAAGTTCCAGCGTTTCGTGAACACCGTCGGCGTTTCTTCCGACTGGCGTCCGGCCAAGCAATGGGTGTTTTACGCTGGCTACGACTATACCTTCGACGTGTCTTTGAATTCCTCGTTCCGCAGTCTGGACCGGGATGATCATACTTTCAGCTCCGGCGTCAACTACATCGCCAATTCACGCATGACGGTTGGTGCATACAGCGCGTTCACCTATTCGACCTATGCGCAGAACGTGCAGAATGATGGCTGGAATTTCAGCATCGGTCCGCGCATCTCCTATCAGGTGACCAAATTCGTCTCGCTGGAGGCCTCCGCCGGTTGGACCACCTCTGATTATTTTGACACCGGCACCATTGCCGACCAGTCGAACTTCAGCAGCTTCACCTATCAAGGCGGCATCAAGCATACGATCAACAAACGGACCACTCATGCTTTGCGGGGTGGTCGCAGCTTGGGGCTTGGTTACGGCAGCAATTTCACCGATACTTACAATTTGCAGTACAGCCTCAACTGGCTCGCTACACAGGGCATCTCCATCTACAGCACGCTGGCCTACGAGCATATCGACGTTTCAAACAACGGTGAATCGGCTGATCGTTATCTCTTTAACTTGGGCACCGGCTTCCGGTTGAGCCGGCGATGGACCTTGGGGGCGAATTACACCCTCAGCATGAAAGACTCTGGACTGGTGGGGAATGATTACATCCAGAACCGGATCACGTTGGACCTCACCCGCCAATTCTAGAAAGCCTATGAGAAAGTCTTTATACCTCCTCAGTCTGCTGCTGCTGACCGCATCGGGTCTGCTCGCACAAGAGCAGCCTGCGGTGACTAATGCTCCGGTGACGCTGGAAGTCATGGACAAGGTGCGTTTCCGCGTGGAAGAGGATCCCTCCATCGGCAGCCAGGTGCTGGCGGTGAATTCTCTGGGCCGCCTGACGGTGCCAGTAAGCATGGGATTTGAAGATCCTGTCGTTACGGTGGAAGCCCGGGGGGTGACGGTGGAAGAGCTGCGCGAAGCGATCAAGAAACAGCTCGAAGGCCGTTACTACAAGAAAGCGACCGTCAAGCTGACTATTGTGGACAAGACGCAAAAGATCGGGCAGGCCCTCTTCATCGGTGAAAGCCGTGGATCCATTCCGCTGCCACCCAACGAGGAAGTGCTGCTCTCCACGGCCTTGATCAAGCTCGGTTACAGTGAATTCGCCAACTTGAAGAAAGTGGAGCTTTATCGAGTAGATGCCGCCACCGGCAAGACGCAAGACCCGATCATCTTGGACATGGAAGCGGTGATCAAGAAGGGTGAGCGCGATAAGGCAAAGGACATAGTTTTGCAGGACGGTGACCGGATCAACGTCCGCGAGAAGCGTTTGGTATTTTGATCATGAGTAAAGGCGCACCCAACCCCCTATACGGCCCGGCTGCCGGTGGCACCTCTCTGGTGGACCGCATGAATCTTTCGATTCATCTGCGGAAATACATCAAGATGTTTGGTCGCCGCCTGTGGATCGTGATCCTATGCGTGGCCATCGGTGGTGGCTACGCGTTCTACGAGGCGCGCAATACACCTGATGTTTTCCAGGCGACTTCGACGTTGGGCATCAAGCCGCAACTCAAGACCCCTTACGACAGCCCGGTTTACATGCGTGAACTGGCCGAGTTCCACGAAGCCCAGTTGCAATATCTTCGCAGCATTACCGGACGCGTGAATGAGAAGCTGGCGGATTATCAGTCTCCCAGCCAGATGACCGGTCAGCCCAAACCGCAGGTGCGGATGGCCAACCCTTCGCTCGGAGCGGGCTCGACCTTTATCCTGACCGTGCAAGGAGATGAGTTTGACCTCACCCAACAATATGCCCGGATGTGGGCCCGCGAATTCATCAAGTTCAAGACCGAGCAGAAAGAAGCGGCCCTGGGCAGCAAGGTGATCGAGACTCGTAGTGAGATCAGCCGGATCGAGAAGCTGCTTGAGCAAAATCGCCGGGCGATGGATGAGTTTCGGCTGAAGAATAACATCGGCAGTGTGATCGAGACCGGTCAGGCAGCCCAGAACCGTCTGAACAGCCGCAATGAAGAACTGGCTGCTTTGGTGCTCCAGCGGCAGTTGCTGGAGAGCACCACGGCCGAGGAACTGGCCAATCCTTCCAAGAAGCCGAAGGATGGAAACAATAAGGAAGAGCAGGATTTGCTGCCCGGCACACCCGAATACAATGCTGTTGAGGCCTACTCCGCCGGCAGCCAGCTGGAGCAATTAAAGTTTTCCCTCCTGAAACGGAAAGCCGAGATGGCCGACTGGTCGGATAAACTGCTTCCGGCTCATCCTTTCATGCAGAAAATCCAGCGTGATATCGATTCCTTGGAACGCGATTTGAAATTGCAGGAGACGGTGCTGGCTGAGAAACGCAAACAGGCGATCGAAGCGGCTCGGGCTCTGCAGATGGCCAACATCGAAACCTTGCGCAAGACCGAGGCCAAATTGGCCAAGAACATCGCGGAGCTGCGAACGGAAGTGCAGCAATCCTACAGTCTGCAAAATGAGTATAAGCGACTGGAAGACGAAGAACTCCGTAATAAAGAGATCCTCCGCACCTTGCGCGATCAGGAAGCCCTCATCGACCGCAGCAACGCCACGGAAGACATCATCTCCATCATGGAAGAAGGCGCTGGTTCACCCGCTCCGGTGGCGCCAAACCGTCCGAAGATAATCATGAATGGCGTGTTGGGCGGTTTCGGTCTTGGCTTGGCCATCGTGTTCCTTCTGCATCGCCTCGATGACCGCTTGGAACTGGCGGAGGATATCGAGGAAGAATTGGAAGAGCCCGTGCTCGGTCAGGTCCCGCAGGAAGATTTGAAGTCTCTGAAAGATGGCCGCCTGCTCGTCACGAATCTGGATGAGCACAGTATGTTCGCAGAATCCATTCGTGGGGTGCGTTCTGCCATCCTGTTCGGCAATCCCGATCAGCCCAAGAAGACCATCATCACGACCAGTGCAGTTCCCGGTGACGGCAAGACGACCTTCACGGTGAATTTCGCCGCCACGCTGGCCAGTGCAGGCAACCGCGTGCTGCTGGTGGATTGCGATCTGCGTCGTGGCAATATCCATGGCTATTTCCAGAGCCCGCGCGAACCCGGTCTCACCGAAGTGCTCGCCGGCCAGATCCACTGGAGCGACGTGGTGCTGGACACCCCGGTACCCACCTTGAAAATCATCTCCACAGGTAAGCTGCCGGGTAATCCGGGCGAACTGCTTATCAGCCCGGCGATGGAAGAATTCGTGAAGGAAGCGCGCGAGGAATATGATCACATCCTGTTCGATTGCCCGCCGCTGACCGCGATCGATGATACCTTCTGCTTGTTGAATCTCGCGGACGGCATGTTGTTCGTGGTGAAGGCGGGGCAGACCTCGATGCGCTTTGCGAAGAACGCGTTGGCCTTGGTCCGTCAGCGCGGCGCTCATATCTTTGGTATCGTCTTGAACGGCATCACCACCGATCACCCGAGTTACTACTACAACTACTATTACCACGCCTACTATCGCACCGCCAAAGATGGTCCAGTGACTGAAGGCAACGTGGAGCCGGCCAAGAAGATGGCTTCCCGCAGCCGTCGTCGTCTGCATTCTATCGAAGCGGAGGCACATGCCCGATCTGGTCAGCCGGTCGACTCCGAGGCGATCGCGACGCAGGAGAGTAAGAAGGCAGAGGACTTCAAAGCCCGTCGTGCCTTGAAACTGGCCCAGCAGAGAAAAAATCCGCCCACTGATGAACAAACGGAGAAATCCACGCCGGGCGGTTCTGAAAATCAGAGCTAATCCGGTGAGGGAGACGGGTCAAATTGCTTTGAGGAATTCCGGAATTCCGGCAAGTTAAAGCTGTGCGCTTCCACCAGGCAAAGGCGGTTCAGGCAAACAGCACCTTCAGTTCCCACGCTGGCCTTTTGTGTCTGGTACTGGCCGTGGCCCTGGCTCCGCTCCTATTCGGTAGTGTCACCACGGAAGCGCAAGGCGTGCTGGGGATTTTGCTGGGGCTTTCCCTCTGGTTCACTTCGCGAGAATGGCGACAGACGACCCCCTTGATTCCTCGCTGGTTGCTCGTCGTATTCTTCACCGGACTGCTCCTCACTTTGCTGCCACTGCCTCCGGCTTTGCTGAAGATGCTGTCTCCGTCACGGGCTGAGTTGGCTACCCGGTTTCCTTTGCGCCCCGATCAGGCTGATTGGTCTACGCTTACCCTTTCTCCGGCGCTAACTCTTCGCTGGATATGGCAGTTCGTGCTTTTGCTGGTGGTTTTCTCTTTGGTTCGACAACGAGTGCGTAGTTCTCAAGCAGTGACTTGGTTGGTGTTGGCGCTGGGCTTGGGGATAGCTGGTCAAGTGGTCGCGGAGATCTATTTTCAAGGCGCGACCGAACGGATGGTGCTCGGCCTCTGGCCCGTGCGTTGGGGGAATAGTGTCGGCACGTTCGCGAATCGGAATCACTTCGCCGGCTGGTTGGCGATGGCGGCGCTCGTGTTGAGTGCCGTATCCATTCGTTACTACCGGCCCTTGCGCACCAGCCGTCTGGAAGGTGAGATTGTTCCGCCATCGCAGGCTGGCTTGGCTTGGTTGCTCATCGGAGTGGCGGGTGTGGCCATCGGGTTCGCCTTGCTGAGTGGTTCCCGTAGCGGCTTGCTGGCATTGCTCACTGGCGGCCTGATGCTAGTGCTGGGACTTAAACAACATTCCACCAGCCGCCGCCGCGGGTTCATGTTATTGACGCTGGCGCTATTGCTGATGCTTGCTGTATTGCCGTTTGCCGGGCAGACCTTGCATCGACTCACCCACACTCAGCACGAGACCTCCTCCAGCTATGCCAAGTGGAGATTGTGGGAAGATGCCGCCCGAACTTTTACGAAGTTTCCGCTCATGGGTTCCGGTCCGGGCACGTTTGTGCGGAGCAATATTCTCTTCAAGTCCGCTGGTGGTGAGAGCACCGCATGGCATGCGGAGAATGATTTTCTGCAATGGCTGTCTGAGGCCGGGCTTTGGGGTTTGGTGGTGCTGCTCGGTTGCGGTGTGGCCTTTTGGCGTAAAGTGGTGAGTTGGTTCTGGTCACCCGGCTGGAAGACGCGGGAGCCAGAGCTGGCTCTGGGTGCCTTTGCCGGGCTGGTCGCCATCCTGACTCATTCAATCTTTGATTTCCCTTGGCAGGTGATGGCGAATGCCATCTTGGGCGTGGTTCTGCTCGGCGTGATTATGGGATTGCGCGATGCAAGTGTTCCTGATGCCGAATTCAAACTCGCCAGCCGTGCACATAGTCGTGGGCTGGCGATTGGGGGATTGCTATTGCTCGTGCTAGGAGTGTTGCCAATCCTAAGCTTTCGGGAATACCGGTTGGCGCAGCAGAAAGACTTGCCGGTCTCGCAAGCGATCCAGCATGCCGCCAAGGCGCAGGTTTTTTCTCCGTTGAACACCGAACGGGCGAACCTCTGGTTGCGCCTGCGCGTATCGGAGTTGCGGGAAGACAAAAATGCAGAGGCTTCCGCTGTAGCCATCCGGGATGAGTTCACCTCGCATCTGCGATTGGATCCTTTGAATTGGGAACTGCGTCTCGAGCGGGCCTGGCTCGATATCGCTTTCATGAAGGACCGACAGGAGGCGCTAAAGGAAGCAGTGGCCGTCACGGGGCTGAACCCCAAGCAAGCGCTGATCCCGCTCCGGTTCGCCGCTTCACTGGCTAACCGCGATCCTGAGAAGGCTTGGGAGTTTCTCCTGCGGGCTGATGTGACGCAGGAACAGCTGCTGCGCGAGCGATTGGAGCTGGGGTGGCAGCTGCGCCCAGATGCCACGCAGCTCTGGACATTGGTCCCCGCCACGGAAAACGGCTTCATGGCACTGGCGGACTTTGCCTTTACCAAGAACCTGCCTGTGCTGGCTCTGAAAGCTTACGAGCGGATGCGCTTGCCACCCTCGGCCGTGGAACGTGCTGAGAAATTCGTGCGGGCCCGGCGGCCGGACCTTGCCCTTCGCACCTTGCCTGAGATTCCGGGCAACAATCAGGAGCGTCTGGCGTTGGCCAAGGTGCATCTGCAACTCGGCGATGCCCCGCGGTGCCTGCGCTTGTTGGAGCCGCTGTTCTCCCAGGCGGGCGGTCCGGCGGATTGGCAACGTAACACCCGGCTGGAAAGCTCCTCTGAAGCTGTCATGCGGGTTTGGAAAAGCGGTGATCGCAGTGTGAGGCTTGCTTTGCAAGTGGCTGAAGTGGTGATGATAGACGCCCCGGACCAACGGGACATGGCGCTGCTGCAGCAACTGAGCGTCACGTATCCTGAGGAGAAACGGCTGCTCTGGATGAACTACCGCACGCGGCTGGATCGCTTCGATTATCGCGAGGCAGCCACATGGGCAGTCAAACTCGCCGAGAAGCTTGTCCCGGCGAAGTGAGGCTTGTGCCGCCTGTGTCTTAGGATGGGATTTGGCTGAGCGCCTTCTCCATCCGTGCCAGCACGCGTTCTTTGCCTAGGACTTCCATCAAATGATAAAGGCTTGGACCTACCGGGCTGCCAGTGAGTGCCACTCGCACGGGACCGACCAGCACGCCAACTTTCACTCCCAGCTCGGTGGCGGTGGCCTTGAAGACGGGTTGGATGGCGTCCGCATTGAAGACAGGTAGGGCGGCCAATGCATCACGGAGCTTTTCCACACGCGGTTTGTTCTCCGGCACGAGCTGCTTCTTCGCCGCCTCTTCATCGATGGCGAAGTCCTCACTGAAATAGAACTTCGCCGAGAGCGGGGTATCGATGAGTTGCTGTTGCTTCTCCCGATACGTGGCCAGCGCACCCGTGATGTAATCTTCAGAGAAGGAGGAGGTGTCGATGCCCGCCTTGTGCAGTTCGCGGAGACAGAGCGTGTTCCATTGAGGAGACGGCGCCGTCTTCAGATATTCCGCATTCATCCATTGCAGCTTCACCATGTCGAAGCGGGCATTGCCGCGCAGGATCTGCGGCAGGTCAAAGCGTTCGATGACTTCCTGGATGGGCATCACCTGACGGTCATCCTTCGGCGACCAGCCGAGGAGACAGAGATAATTCACCACTGCTTCCGGCATGAAGAAGCCGTCCATGTAAGTTTGCATAGAGGCACCGGTGTCACGCTTGCTCATCTTGGAGCCGTCCGTGTTCAAGATGAGCGGGATGTGGGCATACTTCGGTATCTCAGCACCGAAGGCGCGGAAGAGCGCGATGTGCTTGGCTGTGTTGCTGAGATGATCTTCACCACGGATGACATGCGTGATGTTCATCAACATATCGTCGATGACATTCACCAGATGGAACACGGGCTGGCCATCGGAACGGACGATGACGAAATCCGGCTCCAATTCTTCACGGTCCGTCAAAGCCCGGGAGACATCGCCGACAACCAAGTCCGGGATGAGGATGGGATCACGGGTCATGCGGAAGCGGATGGCCCCATCCTTCTCGTAAGCCATGTCCTTCTGCAGCAGCATGTCCACATGTTGGCGGTAGAGGTCGGAGCGTTGGGATTGGAAGTAAGGGCCTTTGTCACCCTTGGATGCCAAGAAATCCGTGCTCGAGACCGGGCCTTCATCCCAATCGAGCCCGAGCCAGCGAAGACCGTTGTAGATGACATCGATCGCCTCCTGGCTGTTGCGTGCCGTATCAGTGTCCTCGATGCGTAATACCAGCTTGCCGCCCGTGTGGCGGGCGTAGAGCCAGTTGAACAGGGCGGTGCGGGCGCCTCCGATGTGGAGGTAACCCGTGGGACTCGGTGCAAAACGGACGCGAACGTTACTCATGATCTTCTGCTAAATTGGTTCTGCCACTGGCAGTTGCCCGGCCAGAAACAGGTCACACAGCAAACCGGATGAGGCGGGTGGCGTCAAGCAAGCCGGTAGGCTGCCTATCGCTGGAGCAGGGCATGCAAGCGGGTCTGGCATTACAAGCAAGGCCAGATTTTGGAGTGAGTTCGGGCTTGCGCTAACATGCGGATGATGTTCCCTTTTACCTTAGAACCAAAATTTAACCGTCCACCGAGGAGTTATATGAAATTCCATAAAATTGCCGCCGTCCTTTTGATGTCAGTCATGCTGTCGGCCCAGACGGGTCAGGCAGCAGATGCCGCCACGGAGATCCGTGGGGTGGTCACGCAGATCCAGACCAAGCTTAAAGCGGGACAGAACTCTGAAGCCCAGCTGGCAGCGGAACTGAAGGAGTTTGACGCCCTGATCGCCAAGTATAAAGCCAGTGCGCCCGAAGATGCCGCCCAAGCAGCCTTTATGAAGGCCATCTTATATGTGCAGGTGTTTGAGGACACCGCCAAGGGTTCAGCGATGATCACGCAGATCGGCAAAGATTTCCCGGAAACAAAGGTCGGGAAACAGGTCCCGCAAGTGTTGGCCTCCATCAAGAAGATGGAAGAATCACAGAAGGCACAGTCAGCCTTGAAAGTGGGGGCGCAATTCCCCGATTTCTCCGAGAAAGACCTGAATGGCAAGCCACTCTCGATCGCGCAATACAAGGGTAAGGTGGTGTTGGTGGACTTTTGGGCCACTTGGTGTGGGCCGTGCATCGGTGAATTGCCGAATGTGAAAGCAGCTTACCAAAAATATCACAAGGACGGTTTTGAGATCATCGGCATCAGCCTGGATAGCGACAAGGCGAAGCTCACGAGTTTCTTGGCCAAAGAGAACATGACCTGGCCGCAGTATTTTGATGGCAAAGGCTGGCAGAACAAAGTCTCTACGAGCTATGGCATCAACTCCATCCCGGCGACGTTTTTGCTGGATGGCACCGGCAAGATCATCGCCAAGGATTTGCGTGGACCAGCGCTGGAGGCGGCCGTGGCCAAGGCGTTGAAGAAGTAAACGCCGCTTTTGGATTCACACGCGAATGGACTCAACCGTCCGTTCGCGTGTTTTCTTTTTCCAGCTTCTCCAATATCTGGCAGAGCCTGGCCAACCTTGGGACCGGAGTGCCCGCGCCTTCTGCCCGGCGCAGAGGTTCCCGGAACATGGTTTCCAACTCCAACGGCAGACCATTTTGGAAATCTAGCAGGGTAGAGGGCTTGTAGGCACCCATCTCACCAGTGTTCTTGATCATCCTGTCGGCCAACTCAAAGGGCACCTCATAGCCTTGGGTGCGCGCGGCAGTGATGATCTCGTGCATGAGTTCCCGCACCAGGGCATGCCAGCCCGGATGGGCGAGGAGTTGGTCGGTCGTGAGACAAGAGAGCAGGGGGGCGGGTAAATTAAAATCCGCTTCTGGCTTTGAAAAAGCTTCGATACCGGCGGCACTGGCCACACCAAGGCCGTTGAAAGGGATATTCCACACCAGTTTCTCCCAGCGGGCTTTGGCGAGTGAATCGGAGACAGCGCAAGGGACACCCGCGTGGCGGATGGCGGTGGCGATATCGTGCGTGCGCGGTTCGGGCCAGCCCTTGAATTCGCCCATCACGATCTTGCCATGAGCCTGATGGTCGATAACTCCGGGCTCAAGCCGGTTCAGGCAAACGAAACACAGGCCGCCAAGGATTTGTTCAGCCGGGAAAAGCTTGGCGAGTGTCTCTTCGTTCCCCAGACCATTCTGTAAAGTAAGAATGGCGGTGTCTGGGCCGACCAAAGGAGGGAGTAACTTGCTGAACTGGTCATTGGCCGTGGTCTTGAGACCGATGAGCACGACGTCCACCGGGCCGATCTCTTCGGGAGTGCGCGCGCACTTGGGATTCACATGGAAGTCACCTTCCGCGCTCAGGATGCGGACGCCCTTGCGGCGGACGATCTCGTAATCCGAGCGCAGGAGGAAATGGACTTCATGGTTGTCGCGGCACAACTTGGCGCCGTAATAGCTGCCCAGAGCACCGCAACCGACAACGGCGAACTTCATGGAATTCAAGTAAGGCAGAATGGGGGAAAGAGCAAACTAGTTTAACCACAGATGGACACAGATGAACACAGATGGGGAGGGGGATTGAGGAAGCTCAAATTTCAAAGTGCAAAGCTCAAGGGCGGGTGAGAGGCAGCGTTGTTGGCTACGACGTCCGGCAACTTACTGCCGGCTGGAAGCACGACAGCACGAGTCGCGGGCTGCGTCGTTCTGCCTACGGATCACCCGATTTTAATCGCGCCCGAAGTTCAAAAGAAGTTCCACGGCCTAAGCTCCAAGCTCCGCGCGGTCACTTGGGGTTGGTGAGGACCAGGTTTTCCCAGCCGACGCGTTTGATACGACTGATACGGGTCTGTTTTGGATCATCCGGGTCCTGGATCTTCACGCCTTCGCAGTCTTCCTTGAACACTTCTCCGGTCAGTCCATAGGCATCGAGCAAAAAGGAGTCGCCACCTTTGCTTTCGCCGGGTTTGAGCTTGATGTTAAAGTTCGTCTTTTTGGTGCGGCCGTTTGTCAGGGTGGCCACGACGGAGCCTTTCACCTCTACCGGTTTGGTCGAGATGTTCTTGATCTGCATGGAGAAGGACTGGGAGCCAAGGGTGGAGTATTTGTGCGCGAAGAGGCGGATATGCAGTTGATTCGATGGCTGTTGTTTCACCGGCAATTCCACGGCCAAGGGATTTGGTTTCTTCTGGGCGTAACCGGTCAGGGTAAACAAAGCCAAGGCAAGGCAGAGCAAGGTTTTCATAAGATGGAAGAACTTTGGTCTTTATAATCTGTTGCTGATGTCGAGTCACGGCTAATCTAAGGTGCTTGGGTGTGGGAATCTGTCAGGTCGCAAGTTCGTGCTGGGGCAAGGCCTGGCACCGATCCCCAGCGACATTTGGCCCGCAACCTGCGGCGGAAGAAGGAGATCGTAGTCTCAAAGCTTCAAGTGCCGAAATTGGATCAGAGCCTCGTCACTTTGGCTGCATTACAGCTTAATCGGGTGACAGGATTATACATTGATTGGGCAATTCTTGTGTATGGCGGCCTGCATCCGGTGTGGTATGTATGACGAGCAGACCCTGTTTGTAGCCGCCAGTCAGGCAGGTGTTCTATGGAAATTGGGTGCGCATTAGAATTTTTCGTGAACGTAGTGGAACCTAGTGGAACGCAAGATTGGCGGTGCGGTCACAAATGGTCCATGCTGCAGCGAGTCGGGCGGATCAGAGCTGCCTGAGATTGAATTTGAGAGCAAGTGTATGAACTGGAGCAAGCGGTTAAGAAGGCGATTGGCGGTCATCACTGTGTTGCTGGCGGCGAGCGCCAGCGCGACTCAGGCGGCTGACCGGAGCAAGGGGACAATCGAGTTCAATCACGACATACGGCCGCTACTTTCCGAATATTGTACGGCCTGCCATGGCCCGGATCCCGGAGCACGCAAGGCGGATATGCGTCTGGATACGCGCGCTGGCCTGTTCAAGGAGACGAAGAATGAGGGGCCGGTGGTGAAGCCCGGAAGCCCGAAGGACAGCGCCCTCTGGCAGCGCATCATCACGACGGATGAAGACGACATCATGCCGCCGAAGAAGTCGCACAAGGTGATGAAGCCGGAGGAGAAGGAGTTGCTCAAACGGTGGATCGAGGCGGGTGCGCCATACGAGGATCATTGGTCTTTTGTCGCGCCCGAACGCCCGGCCTTGCCCAAAGTGAAGAACAGCAAGTGGGCAAGCAATCCCATCGATACTTTTGTGCTGGCCAAGCTGGAGGAAAAAGGGCTGAAACCGGCTCCCGAGGCGGATAAACGGACCTTAGCCCGGCGCGTGACGCTCGATCTGACCGGTCTGCCGCCGACGCCAGCCGAGGTGGAGGGTTTCGTGAAGGACAAATCCAAGGACGCTTATTTGAAACTGGTGGAGCGGTTGCTGGAATCGCCCGCTTATGGGGAGCATCGGGCGCGTTACTGGCTGGATGCGGCGCGGTATGCTGACACGCATGGTCTGCATTTCGATAATTACCGCGAGATGTGGCCGTATCGCGACTGGGTGATCAAGGCGTTCAACCAGAACATGCCGTTCGACCAGTTCACCATCGAGCAGATCGCGGGCGACCTGCTGGAGAATCCGACGCAGGACCAGCAGGTGGCGACGGGGTTTCATCGTTGCAACATGACCACCAATGAAGGTGGCACCATTGTGGAGGAGAACCTGGCGAACTATGCGAATGACCGGGTGACAACCACTTCCTGGGTGTGGCTGGGGCTGACGGCCAATTGCGCGGCGTGCCATGACCACAAGTTCGATCCGGTGACGATGAAGGATTTTTATTCGATGGCCGCGTTCTTCCGGAACACAGTGCAAGGCGGACTGGATGGCAATGTGAAGGACTCAAATCCGAGCATCACGGTGATCGATGATGCGAAGGATTATGCCCGCTGGCAGGAATTGCCGAAGGTGATCGAGGCGGCGAAGAAGAACGTGGAAGCCAAACGCAAGGAAGCGGAACCGCAGTTCGCGAAGTGGGT
>CAZRGY010000001.1:18927-34774 GCA_964599715.1 uncultured Verrucomicrobiota bacterium
ATGGATGAGAAGGACAATTACCGCGGCTGGGACTTGTGGATACAGCAGGGGCAATTCGCCACGCATATCGTGAGCCAATGGCCGGACAATGCGATCAAGCTTAAGACGCGGAATCGTTCGGCGAAGAAGAACAAGTGGCAGCATGTCTTCGTGAGCTATGATGGTTCGGGCAAGCTGGAAGGGGTCAAGATCTTCGTGGATGGCGAGGTGCAGCCGCTGGAGCCGGAGAACAGCAAGGGCATCACGGGGTCCATCCGCACGAAGGTGCCGTTCAAGTTCGCGCAACGCAGCGAGGGGGCGCATCTGAACGGGTTGGGGCTGCAAGATGTGCGGTTATATGCGCGCGAGCTGAATCCGGCGGAGGTCAGTGCGCTGGCGAATTTCTCCACGCTCAAAAAGTTGCTCGCTACGCCGGTGGAGAAATGGAAGGCGGAGCAGAAGAAGCCGATCTTCGATTACTTCTTGGCCACCCAGTATCAGCCGTTTCAAACGGCACAGGCCGATCAGGCGGCTTTGGAAAAGGAAAAGGAAGGCATCCGGCTGAAATATCCGGTGACACATGTGCAGATGGAGAAGCCGAATTCCATCCCGATGGCGAAAATCCTGTTCCGCGGGCAATACGACCAGCCGAAGGAAGACACTTTTGCAGCGCCGTTCGCGTTCCTTAACCCGCTGCCGAAGGGTGAATCGGCAAACCGCCTGGGGTTGGCGAAATGGCTGGTGGCCAAAGAAAATCCGCTGACGGCCCGGGTGACGGTGAACCGGTTCTGGCAGGAGCTTTTTGGCACGGGCCTGGTGAAGACCACGGAGGATTTCGGCGTGGTGGGCGATCTGCCGGTGAACCAGGCCTTGCTCGACTGGCTGGCGGTGGAATTCCAAGCGAGCGGCTGGGATGTGAAGAAGCTCTTCACGCTCATGGTGACGTCTTCCGCCTATCGGCAAAGCGCGGAGACGACTCCGCTCAAGCTGGAGCGCGATCCGGCGAACCGTTACCTGAGCCGTGGGCCGCGCTTCCGCATGGATGCGGAGATGGTGCGGGATTACGTACTGGCGACGAGCGGGCTGCTGGCGAAGAAAGTTGGCGGACCGAGTGTTAAACCTTATCAGCCGCCGGGGGTGTGGGAAGCGGTGGCGATGCCGGAGAGCAACACGCGCAATTACAAGCGGGACACAGGCGAAGCATTGTATCGCCGGAGCATGTACACCTTCTGGAAGCGCGCCGCACCACCGGCGACGATGGATGTCTTCAACGCGCCGAGCCGTGAGGTGTCCTGCACACGCCGCGAACGGACGAATACTCCCTTGCAAGCGCTGGCGACGATGAACGATCCGCAATTCGTGGAAGCGGCCCGCAAGCTGGCGGAAGCGGCGCTACAAGCGCACCCGGGCAATGTGAATGAGGCGGTGGCGATGATGGCAGAGCGGGTGCTGGCGCGTCCGCTGGCGAGCAAAGAACGTAGTGTGGTGAAAGAGACGTTGCGTGAAGCCCAGGGGTACTACACCGGCAAGCCGGAAGAGGCGCAAAAGCTCATCACGTATGGGGAATCCAAGCCGGATGCGAAGTTGAATGCGTCCGAGCTCGCGGCGCTGACGATGGTGGCGAACCAGTTGATGAATCTGGATGAGGTGCTGAACAAGTAAGCGAAGTTATGAACCCTTTCGACGAATACGCCCAATACGAATCCCGCCGCCAGTTCCTGTCGCGCGGCAAGAATGCGGTCGGTTTCGCGGCCTTGACGAGTTTGCTGGGCAACCAGTTCTCCGCGTGGGCAGCGGGCGGGAGTGAATTGCCCGACAAGCTGCCGCACTTCGCTCCGAAGGCGAAACGCGTCATCTATCTGCACATGGTGGGCGGGCCGGCGCAGATGGATACGTATGATTATAAGCCCGGTATGGCGGAGTGGTATGACAAGGATTTGCCGGACTCTATCCGTAAGGGGCAGCGCCTCACGACGATGACGTCGGGACAGGCGCGGTTTCCGATCGCGCCGTCGAAGTTCAAGTTCGCACAGCACGGCAAGAGCGGCATGTGGGTGACGGAATTGTTGCCGCAGACGGCGAAGTGCGTGGATGACATGTGCTTCATCCGGTCCATGCACACGGAGGCGATCAATCACGAGCCCGCCATCTCCTACATGCAGACGGGCAACATGAACTCGGGGCGGCCATGCATCGGTTCCTGGGCAAGCTACGGTCTGGGGGCGATGAACAGCAATCTGCCGACCTTTGTGGTGCTTGTCGCGGAGCCGACGAACAAGGAGCAGATCCAGGCCATCTCGGCGCGGTTGTGGTCGAGCGGCTTTCTGCCGGGAGAGCATGCGGGCGTGTCTTTCCGCAGCAGCGGGGATCCGATCTTGTTCATCAACAATCCGCCGGGTGTGCCGCCGGAGTTGCGGCGCAAGCAGCTCGATGGCTTGCGCAAATTGAACGAGATGAATTTCAAGCAAGTGGGCGATCCGGAGACGCACACGCGCATCCAGCAATTCGAGATGGCGTTCCGCATGCAGGCGAGCGTGCCGGAATTGACGGACTTGGGCAGCGAACCGGAATCCACCTACAAGCTTTACGGGGACGAGGCGAAGAAACCGGGCAGCTTTGCGGCGACGTGTCTGCTCTCACGGCGGTTGCTGGAGCGGGGAGTGCGCTTCGTGCAGGTTTATCTGAACAACTGGGATCACCACTCGAACGTGGGAGGACGGCTGCCGATGCAGTGCAAGGACATCGACCAGGCGACTTACGGGCTGATCCACGATCTGAAAGCGCGCGGGATGTTCGAGGACACGCTCATCATCTGGGGCGGGGAATTCGGACGGACGATCTACAGTCAGGGCGGGTTATCGAAGGAGAATTACGGGCGTGATCATCATCCGCGCTGCTTTACGATGTGGATGGCGGGGGGCGGTTCCAAGGGCGGCGCCATTTATGGCGAGACGGATGAGTTCAGCTACAATATCGTGAAGGACCCGGTGCATATCCGGGATTTCCATGCGACGGTGCTGCATCTGCTGGGGGTAGATCACCAGCGTTTTACTTACAAGTATCAGGGCTTGGACCAGCGGCTTACCGGTGTGGAGGAGGCGCAGGTGATCAAGCAATTGGTGAGCTGATCTGTGATCGTCGGATTTGGGACGCTGGTGAAATAAAAAAGGCGCTCCGGGTAACCGGAGCGCCAAAGTCGCGATCAAGAGATCTTACTTCGAGCCGAGGATCGCATCCTTCGCGGCCTTCGCCACGCGGAACTTCACGACCTTCTTGGCTGGGATCTTGATAGCTTCGCCAGTGGCTGGATTGCGACCCATGCGAGCCTTGCGGTTCACGAGCACCAGCTTGCCGATGCCAGGGAGGGTGAAAGAGTTCTTAGCCTGCTTGTAAGAAAGAGCGGCGAGCTCTTCGAGAACTGCCACAGCCTGCTTCTTGGAGATTTCCGTCTTCTCCGCGAGAGTTGCGGCGATTTGCGACTTGGTCAGTGCTTTAGCCATAAATGTTAAGTCTGTGTTTTATTGTTGGGTTAGGTGAATTGTCTTGCGACTTGGGCGTATTAAATAGGCACAAGCTATCCGCGCAAGTAGAAAAGATTAAAAAAACACCGGTTTTTACAGTTTTTTTATCCGGCTTTGCGAGGCTTGACTTGCCTCTGTGAATGCGGAAGATGCGCATGTGGCAAGCCTGTTTACCATCCAAGGTGACACTCGGTATGAAATCGTCCGCAAGATTTTCGAGGGCGGCATGGGTGTTGTGTATGAGGCCGAACAACATGGTGCGCGGGACTTCGTGAAGCGCGTCGCCATCAAGGTCATCCGTCAGAGCTACGCCAACCAGAAACAGTTCATCGAGAACTTCGTCGGTGAAGCCAAACTCGTCGCGGATCTCATCCATACCAACATCGTCCAGACCTATCAACTGGGCGAAGCCAGCGGTATCTACTTCATCGCCATGGAGCTTATCCGTGGTGTGAACATGGAACAGTTCGCCCAGCAGTTGGCTGATAAAAAGCGGCCTTTATCAAGGGATTTGGCGGTTTTTATCGCCAGTCGCATCGCTCGTGGACTCGCTTACGCCCATGCCAAAACGGACCGTGACGGCAAGACTTTGGGCATCGTGCACCGGGATGTGAATCCCAAAAATATCATGATCGCCTTTGAAGGCGATGTGAAGGTGACAGACTTCGGTGTGGCCAAGGCGCGCGGTTTGCTGGTGGATAACGAAGGTGAAGTGGTGGCCGGCAAAGCGGACTACATGAGCCCCGAACAGGCAGATTTTCGCATCACAGACAAACGCTCGGATGTCTTCTCCGTGGGTGTAGTGCTATCCTTCCTTTTGTTGGGTTACAATATCTTCAAGGGCAATTCGGTGGAGGAATCCCGGCAGCGCGTGATGACCATGCCCATACCCGACTTTCGTCAGTTGGATTCACGCATCGACGACCCCCTAAATAATATTTTACAAAAGTGCCTGCAACGTGACCCGGCCAAGCGCCACCAGTCCGCCGAGGAACTCCTTGAGGAACTGGAGCACTATATCTACGACCAGGGTTATGGTCCGACGAATGAGACGCTGGGCCGTTTCATCCGTGAGCTTTTCGGGCAGAACAATCCCGTGGCCGTGGTGGATGAATCGCGCGGTGGTACGGTTGTCCTTGACCGCACGGCCTACATGACTTCAAAAAACCTGTAAGTGAAAACGAGCCGTTCCTCTTCCTCCGTGGTGAAGCTGGGACTGGTGCAAACGTCTTGCGTTGCCAGTCCTGCCGCCAATTTGAAAAAGACCCTGGCTGCTGTCGAAAAAGCAGCCAAGTCAGGGGCGCAGATCATTTGTACCCAGGAGCTCTTTCGCTCCTACTACTTCTGCCAGAATGAAGATCACGAGAACTTCAAACTGGCGGAATCTATTCCCGGGCCCAGCACAGATGCCTTTCAGAAGCTCGCCAAGAAGTACAAGGTAGTGATCGTGGCTTCGCTATTTGAGAAGCGGGCTTCCGGTCTTTACCACAACACGGCGGCGATCATTGATGCCGACGGCTCATTTCTGGGCATCTACCGCAAGATGCATATCCCGGATGATCCGCTCTTCTACGAAAAATTCTATTTCACCCCGGGCGACACCGGCTTCAAGGCGTGGAAGACGAAGTACGCGAAGATCGGTGTGCTCATCTGCTGGGACCAATGGTATCCTGAAGGCGCCCGGCTTACGGCGATGCAAGGTGCCGAGATTCTTTTCTACCCGACCGCCATCGGCTGGCATCCGAGTGAGAAGGCCGAGTATGGCGTGCGCCAGCATGGTGCTTGGGAGACGATCCAGCGCTCACACGCCGTGGCAAATGGCTGTTATGTGGCTGCTGTGAACCGCATCGGTCTCGAACAGCCCATCGGTGGTGATGGTATCGAGTTCTGGGGCCAAAGCTTCGTAGCTGGTACATCAGGCGAGATTCTCTCCAAGGCCTCGGTGGATAAGGAAGAGAATCTCATCGTGCCCGTGGACCTCAACAAGGTGGATGTGACCCGCACCCACTGGCCGTTCCTGCGTGATCGTCGTATCGACGCTTACGGTGATCTTACCAGGCGGTTGATCGATTGAGCTTCGTCCAGCCGTGAATCAGACGGCGACATCCAACAGCGGCCAGCCACAGATATGCTGGATCACAGGTGCTAGTGGCCTGATCGGCAGCCATCTCGTCCATCTGGCCAAGTCCGTGGCACCTGATTGGCAGGTGCGACCGATCGTTCGCGCAGATTTTGATCTCGACGATGTGCGGGCAGTGCTGGCTGCTTTCCAGCAGGACCGGCCTAAGCTCATCATCCATTGTGCCGCGATGAGCCGCAGCCCAGAGTGTCAGGCGGATCCCCGTCGCGCTCACGAGCAGAATGTGGAAGTCACGCGTTTCCTTGCCGATATGGCGATGGATATCCGCTTTTTCTTTTTCTCCACGGACCTCGTGTTTGATGGCAAGCAGGGGAACTACGTGGAATCAGCTGAGCCGAATCCACTGAGTGTCTATGCGGAGACCAAGGTGTTGGCGGAGCGCCATGTCTTGCGCAATCCGTATCATACGGTCATCCGTACTTCTTTGAATGCCGGACCTTCTTTGCAAGGTGATCGCGGTATGGATGAGCAGATGCTGTGCGCCTTGCGTGACGGCAAGACGCTGAATCTTTTCACGGACGAGTTTCGCAGTCCGATCGCAGCGGAGGAAACGGCACGCGCCGTCTGGCATCTGGCGAAGCAGCAGGTGGCAGGTATCTATCACGTAGCCGGAGCTGAGCGTCTTTCTCGTTGGCAGATCGGGGAGCTATTGTGTGAACGCTATCCCGAATATCGCTCCCAGATTCACGCGACTTCGCTCACTACCTATCAAGGGGCACCGCGCTCACCGGATACGAGTCTGGATTGTTCCAAGGCCCAAGCAGTGCTTCCCTTCAATCTGCCCAAGTTTTCGGAATGGTGGCGGCAGCCGGGTTCCGGCAAGGTGTGACCTGTGAGCAGCACGCCGGACCAGTCCTATCGTGGCCGTATCGCCCCTTCGCCGACGGGGTTGCTGCATCTTGGTCACGCGCGGACGTTTTGGATGGCTTGGCAACGTGCCCGTGACGCAGGCGGCAGGGTCATCCTTCGTAACGAAGACCTTGATCCCCAGCGGAGCAAGCCGGAGTTTGTGCAGGCTTTCATCGAGGACTTGCGTTGGCTCGGTCTGGACTGGGATGAGGGCACGGACATAGGCGGCCCTTACGCGCCATACCGTCAAAGCGAACGTACCCCGCTGTATCGCGATGCGTTGCAGCGGTTGATCGATGGCGGCTTAGCCTATCCCTGTTACTGTTCGCGCAAGGAAGTGCAGCTTGCTGCCCGCGCTCCGCATCTGGAAGACGAGGAGGCCATCTATGCGGGGACATGTCGGCCACCGAGGGCAGACAGCAATGGTTCAGAAAGTGAGTCGCGGCAGCCCAGTTGGCGTTTTCGCGTGCCGGATGGAGAAGTCATTCGTTTCGCTGATGGACATTTCGGTCCACAGGAATATATGGCGGGTCGTGACTTCGGAGATTTCGTCATCTGGCGTCCGGACGATGTGCCGGCTTATCAGCTCGCCGTCGTGGTGGACGATGCGTTGATGGGCATTACCGAGGTCGTGCGGGGTGCGGACCTCTTAGTTTCTACCGCCCGGCAGATTCTTTTGTATCGCGCTCTCGGTTGGAAGGCGCCGGCGTTTTATCACTGTCCTCTGATGACGGACGAACACGGAGTCCGCCTCGCGAAGCGTAATGATGCGCTCAGTTTGCGAACATTGTGGCATGAGGGCAGAAAGCCGCAGGAGTTTTTAAAGGCTTGGAAGGGGCAAATGAGTGTTCGAATCTGAACCTAGTTATGGCTCGTAAAAAGAAAAAGCTGACGATTGTGGGGGCTCTGCTGGCTTTGATACTTGGGCTGCTCTGGCAGTTCACTCCGCTTCAGGCGATAGTTGCGATCGCCAATTTGAGCGACCGGGATAAACTGGCCACTTTGGGCGAGCGCGGGGCCAATCCACGCTTGAACAAGATCGTCTATTGGATGTTCGAGGCTTATGACCACGGCGGTTCACCAGAGGCGGCGGTGGAGTGGGCGCAACGCCTGAATGGGGAAAGCGGATTGCGGGCGGAAATGGTGCATGAATCCTTGATGCGGAACTGGAAGATCGCCCGTGAATTGGGCCTGTTGACTCCCGAGAATCTTGCCAAGCTGCGTCATGGCCAGGCCGCCGAGGTCACTTATGGCACCTATTTCGGCGAGCCGGTGGAGATCGATCATATCGTGCCTTTCAGCCTGGCGCCTGAGGTGGGTAATGAACTGGCCAATCTGGAAATGCTGCCCCGACCGGTGAACCGCCGGAAGTCGGACAAAGTGACGGAACGACAGGTGGATCACGCCGAAAAATTGCAGGAGGCAGGGCTGCTAAAGGCTGAAACCTTGGAAAAAGTGCGTCAGCGGCTCGGACAGTGACCTGAATTTGCTTAGAAAAAAGATTGCACCGGACGGGCGCTTGCAACAGTGTTTTGGCCCGCTTGTGGAGAGGTGGCTGAGTGGTTTAAGGCACACGCCTGGAAAGCGTGCGTAGGTAACACTACCGGGGGTTCGAATCCCCCCCTCTCCGCCACGGGCGGCTAATCGCCCTTCGGCTTCCTTTTCAGAATCACCCAGCCTGAGTTGTTAGGCACTCTTTCGTCCTGCAGTGGTTCAAACTGTTCCTCGAGTGTTTTCGCATTCTCTTGGCCGGCTGTTTTGGCGAACCAACTTGGTCCGGGAACGGGATTGCTTGCTTCGGATTTCAACCCAAGGAGCACAATATCAGTGGCAGCGAGGAGGTCGGCTAATTCTGCGTTGTCCGTTGACCGTCGGATGATGGCATTGCTGAAAAAGATATTTTGCGGCCGATGCGATTCTTGGGCGGCCACATACCAGCCGCCGCCACCCCAAGTTCCGATAATAATTGAGCGGTGCCCGGCATCTGCTCGGACGGTTGCAAGTGCCGTCTTGATGACGGCCAGTCGTGTATCATCCTTCGGAGCGATGATCGGGCCGATCTGAGTTTCCAGACGCTCCAGTTGATCCGGTGGAGTGGCTCGTCGCAGTTCACGCAATGTGCGGTTCAAGGGGCCCAGGTGAATCAGTAACAATATCGCCAATCCAAGGCACAGACGATAGCGCAAGCAGACCAGAGCCAAGGGCAGCAATACCCATTGATACTGGAAGAAGTGCCATTCATGGCCGAAGTATCCCACGACCGGGACGGCCCCTAGCAAATAGAACAAAGTGCCCACCGCAGCTTGATACGGAACGGTATCCTCTTTGGGCGACTGCTCTGCCCGATCTCGTTCCCGCAGGGTTAGATGGATCAACAAGGGTAACGGCAGTAGCATTGCTAAAATAGGGAGAACTACCGTGATGAAGTGACGGGGATTGGCCCACAGGGTGAGCCAAGTGCGCTGGTATTCATCGGCTACATACAGCGGCCAGGCTGAGCGCCAGCCTTGGTCTGCGCCAAAGCAGAGCACAAATGCGGCGCAACGTAGCGCTTCCGCAATCAAGATGCCGACGCTCACTTTCAACCACCACCGAAGCCAGGTTTGAAACAGGTCGCGACGGCCACGGGCGAGCAACCAGATGACATCCATGGCTGCGTAGGCCCCCAGCCCCATGAAGGCACCACCGACTTTGACGCATTGCCATAGGAGAAAAAGCAGCACCAGACCTACCCCGAGTTTGTTGCATCGCTGTGTGGGCGGTCGCCAGAGCAGCATCAGGCCGAGGAGGCAGAGTCGCTCGAAGGTGAGATACTCGAAGTTGGCGCTTGGGGAGGCGAGCAGATACAGGTAAGGCGTGCGGGCGAAAGTCAGCAGCCCAAGGCCTATGGCCAAAAAAACTAAGTGACTTTTGCTTTTGGCGTTTTGAGAGAGCCACCAAAACAAGCCTGCAACTAGCACCAATGTCAGCAGGTTTTGGAAGAGCACATTGGCGCCGATGGTGTTACCGGCCATCAGGGTAAATCCATACCAGAGCCAGATCGGGAGAGGGCCGTATTGGCAATCGACGTCACCATACAATGATTTGCCGGCGGCCAATTGGTCGGCGCGAAAAAGCTGGTTGCCGTTCTCGCCCAGTATCCAGTCCGTATTATAGATCGATTCTGAGTAGCTATGGGCTAAAGCGAATAGCCCTATGGCAATCAGTCCCAGCAGGATGATGAGGCAGGGCAGCCGAAAACGTGTTGCTTCGTTTCCGGCTTTCACTGGGCCACTTAGGTGGGGGTCCATGCCTGTTTCTATCACTGCTTAAAGCCACCCGCTTTTGGCAGGGTGAATTTACCTGAGGCTAACGACTTATTTTTTGCAGACCAACTCCTATGTGATAGAATCAGAACAGCTCCAGCTGATTCCCTTGAGGTCGTCGGAAATGTTCGGTGGTCAGGTGCAGATGCTCGCGGTTGAGGCCATGTTTATGGCAGGCCACTTTGAACATCTGCCCGATCTGTTCGGCAAAGATGCCTTCGCCGGACATTCGGTTTTTGAAATCCGCATCATACAGCTTGCCGCCGCGCATAGCGCGGATGCGATTGAGCACTTTTTCTTTCCGGTCAGGAAAGTGCCGCGTGAGCCAATCATCAAAGAGATCCTTTTGTTGATAGGGTAGGCGCAGGACGACATAGCCAGCGGTGCGCGCGCCTGCTTCAGCGGCCGCTTTGAGGAGTTGCGGGATCTCGTGGTCGTTCAATCCGGGGATGATTGGGGCTGTCATCACCCCGACAGGGATGCCGGCGGCGGCGAGCTTTTGCATCGTATCCAAGCGGTCGCGGGGCGAGGCGGTGCGCGGCTCCATCACGCGGCGCAAATCGGTATCCAATGTGGTCAGGGATATGAACACGGCCGCGCAGTGATACTTGGCGAGTTCCTGCAGGACATCGATGTCACGCGCCACCAAGGCATTCTTGGTCACGATACCCACCGGATTGCGACACTCGGCCAGCACTTCCAGACAACCGCGGGTGATCTTCAACTTGCGCTCGACCGGTTGATAGCAATCCGTCACCCCGCTCATCGCCAGACTTTGCGGTTTCCATTTGCGGGCGGCGAGTTCGGCACGAAGCAGTTCCGGCGCCTTGGTCTTAACCATGATCTTGCTCTCGAAATCGAGTCCTGAAGAAAAGCCGAGATACTCATGCGTGGGCCGGGCGTAGCAGTAGATGCAGCCATGCTCGCAGCCGCGATAGGGATTCACACTGGCGCTGAACCCGATGTCAGGACTATCGTTGTAGGCGATGATGGTCGCCGAATGATCGACGAGGAATTGCGTGCGGAGCAGTTGATCATCTTCGGGATTCCATTCCTCATCACGCTCCAGATGGATCTGCTCAAAGCGGTTCGTCGGGTTGCCAGAGGCACCGCGCGCAAGCCGCTTGGCTGAGTCCAACTGTGAAGGGACTGACACAGCCAGAGCATCGCACGAAAGGAGTGAGGTGCAATGGGGAGATATTCACAGCGGTATGAATTCCGCAGGCTTGACCCGAAGGGCGTAAGGCCGCAATTTTTCAGCGCCTCTTAGGTCCCCATAGCTCAAATGGATAGAGCAGGCGTTTCCTAAACGTCATATCCAGGTTCAATTCCTGGTGGGGACACCACTTTGATTTACGATTTCAGGAAGTACGATTTACGGGCTTGTCGAAAGTTCGGCGGTCTCAATTCATTTCAATCATCACTCTTAGCAACGAAACCTCAGGGGCTGGAAAAAGAGAACGCAGTGCCTGGACGCCAAGGAGGTGGGGCTGGGGGAGCCCGCTGAAGAAACGTTCCAAACACTGCGTAAACTGTCAGAGAACGCAACCAACGCTCTCCACTATCTTCGACGGCGTTGGGTGGTTTCTGTTCAAATTCTTATCTGAACCATACACTATTTCAGCTGGGTTGCTAACCTAATTTTGTGCGAGACCCTCACCTTTTTTGGTGAATTACGGCATGTTTTCGGGGTGTTGGGAGTGGGGCGACTTTTTTGGCTGCGATATTTAGGCTTGCTCGCGACATTTGCTGTGCCAGCCACGATGGCTATTCGCCCACCAGTTCTCTGATGGCCTGGATTATCTCGGCTTTGGTGAATGGTTTTGCCAAACTTCTGGCTGCCCCCATTTTACTGGCGATTTTCAGGTAGTCATATGCGTTGCCGCGCCCGCCGCCCGACATGGCGATGATCTTCATACCCGGCACAAGCTTGCGGAGCTCCAAAATGGTCTCCAAGCCTTCTTTTTCCGGCATCACGAGGTCGGTGATGACCAAGTCAAACTGGCCACGCATCACCAGCTTCAGCGCTTCCGCCCCGTCGGCGGCCGTAGTGACCTCGTGCTTTTCCAGTTGCAATATTTTGGCGAGGGTGACCCGGAATGTCTCCTCGTCATCAACCAATAATATTCTGGCCATAAGTCGATGCTTAAAATGTTTTCAGTGCAGCTCCTCGTCCAACGCTCCGAGCAGGGCCTCGATCGTGAAGGGCTTCGTGAGAAAGTGTCTCACGCCGTTGGCTTTCAGTTCCTCCACTCGCATTTGGTCCTGAGTGCCCATCAGGCCACTGGCGGCGATGCACCTGATCTCCGGCCTCAGCCGCCGCAACTGGGTTATCAAGGCCACGCCATCCATGGCTGGCATCATGATGTCCGTGATGACGAGTTTGATTTCCTCCCGGTTTTGGAGGAAGACGGCGAGGGCGTCCACGCCGTTGGCCGCGGTCAATGCCCGGTAGCCAGAACGTTTCAAAAGCGTCTCTCCGATCATCAGGATTCCCGGTTCATCATCCACCAGCAGCACCAGCTCGTTTCTTCCTTGGGGCAGGGTGGTCTTTTCCTTGTGGGCATCGCCTACACTGCCTGCGGGCAGGGCAGGCAGTATTACGATAAATTTGGTCCCATGTCCGGGCGTGCTCTCCACTTCGATGGCTCCGCCATGGCCGCGCACGATGCCCATGACCGTTGAGAGTCCCAGACCTGTGCCTTTGCCCTGTTCTTTGGTGGTGAAGAACGGGTCAAAGATGCGGTCCATGACTTCCGATGGGATGCCCATGCCGGTATCGCTTACTTCCAGCTTAACATATTCACCCGGTTTCAGACTGGGATGGGCCCGCAGATTCCCTTCTGTGAGGCGGACATTGCTGGCAGTGAAGATGAGTTCGCCGCCCGCTGGCATGGCATCCCGCGCGTTCACTCCGAGATTGAGCAGGACTTGGTGCAGTTGGGTCGCATCTCCTTTGATGGAGTGCAGATCGCCGGTCACCCGGGTCTTGGTATGGATATTGCGTGGGAAGGTCTCATTGGCCATGCGCACCATGTCCTTGATGAGGTGGCGCAACTGGACCGGACCTTTCTCGCCTTCTATGCCCCGGGCAAAGGTGAGGACCTGTTTGACGATGTCAGCCCCCCGTTTGGCGCAGGTTTCCACCGTCTCGATCATGTTCAGCACGTCCGGCGGCAGCTCATTGTACCTCAGGAGTTCGGCGGACATCAGGATGGGGGCAAGCACATTGTTCAAGTCGTGCGCGATGCCGCCCGCCAGCAGCCCCACACCTTCCATCCGCTGGGCTCGCAGATACTGTTTCTCCAGATTGCGGCGTTCAGTGATGTCCTGTTTGATGGCCACGAAGTGGGTGATCTTGCCGGTCGCCGAGCGGACCGGCGTGATGGTCATCTCTTCCTCAAAGAGAGTGCCGTCTTTGCGCCGGTTTTTGAGTTCGCCATGCCAGACTTCACCGGCTGTCACGGTGGCCCAGAGCCGCTCATAAAACTCTTTGCTCTGCAGGCCGGATTTCAGCATCCGCGGGTTGTGGCCCAAGGCTTCTTCCAGCGTGTAGCCAGTGTGGCGGGTGAAGGCATCGTTGGCCCAGACGATGTCGCCGGACTTGTCGGTGATGACGATGACATTGGCCGCTGCATTCAGAGCGGTGCTTTGGAGCTGCATCTGGTCCTGTGATTTCAGTTGCTCCGTGATGTCATGCATCACCGCCACCGCTCCCAGTTGACGGCTGTCGGCACTCACCACCGGAGAGGCATTGGCGATGATATGCCGGGGAAGGTGACCTTTGGCCATGATCGCCATCCGGGCTCCCCGCACCTTTTCCTGGCGCATGGCCCGGGAAAGCGGCACCGACTGCAAGTTCATTGGAGTCTCGCCATCGGCTTCGTAAAGGTCATAACGTCCGGCCCAATGCTCCTGGCTGACGTCCATTGGCCCCAGCCCATGCCATTCGCGCGCGGCCCGATTAAAGAGCCGGAGTTTGCCGTGGGCATCGCAGGCCACCACGCCTGCATCCAGATTTTCCAGGAGCGCGAGGGTGAATTCCTGCTCGTGCAACAAGGCCTCCTCGGTCTCCCGCCGCTGGGTGAGGTCAAAGAAAGTCACCAGTAGCTCCTGCTCCAGTTCTATGGCGGAGATTTCTACCGTTCGCACTTGGCCATCCTTGCAGGTGACCCGGCATTCCATAGGATCCACCGGGCCTCTCAGCTCGCGGGCTTTCTGCAGCCGTTGCTGCCAGATTTCCGCCATTTCTTGTCGGTAAGCTGCGTCGGGATATGCCTGGGTCCACCAATGCTCAAGCGTGGGGATATCAGTGGATGAGTAACCAAAAAGGCGGGTGGCTTGGGCATTGACGTAAGTCACCACTCCTTGTTGGTTGGACAGGGCCAGGGGGACGGGGGCCAGATCGAACAGGCGACGGAAGCGTTCCTCGCTCTGCCGCAGCACCTGCTCCGCCCGCTTGCTCTCAGTGATGTCTGTCCACATCGCCGACAGGTAAGCTTTACCTTTGATCTTGAGGCCGCGGGCACTGATGCGCACGTCGCGCACCTCCCCATCCTTACGCCGGTGCCGGCTTTCTACCACGATGCCCTTGGGTAGTACCAGGGTGGCGGCGATATTCTCCCGGATCTGTGCGGGTGAGTGTTCGGCCTGGATGTCGGCTATGGACATCCGGGCGAACTCAGCCTGGCTGTAGCCCAACCCTTGATGCGCGGCCTGATTGAACTCCACAAACTGTCCTGTCTCGGCATCTACCAAGGCGATCGCGTCTACGGCCTGTTCAAATACAGTGGCCAGCATCTCTTCGCGCTCGCGCAAGGCTTGTTGCGCCTGTTTGGCAGCGGCTTCCCGTGCCAGATGGTCGAGCGAGAAGGAGATATCCCCGGCGGATTCCTCCAACAGTTCTACTTCCTCGGACCCAAACGCATTCACTTCCCCCGCATAAACAGTCAGCGCTCCGATCACCTTGCCTTGCTGGCGCAAGGGGAGGGCGATGGATGATTTGATCTCTGCCCGCTGGGCCGCTTCCCGCCAGGGCCCGGTGTTCGGGTCATTCAGGAAGTCGTTGCAGACGAAAGTGCGGTTCTCGCGGAGTGCGGTGCCGCTCGGGCCCTGACCTTCCGGGCGGTCATCGACCGAGATCTTGATGCCGGTGGTATAGCCGGTGGCATCTCCTTGCACGGCCACGGGCCGGATCAACTTGGTCTCCTGGTCCACCAAACCGATCCACACCAGTTTGAACCCACCCTTTTCCACCAAGATTTGGCAGACATCAGCGAACAGCCGATCGGCAACGGTAACCTGAACGATGGCTTGGTTCACCCCGCTTAACGCGGCGTAAAGCCGGTTCAACCGCTGGATGTGGGCTTCATGCAGTTTGCGCTGGGTGATGTCCCGGATGACGGCGATGATCTCAAAGTGGCCATTGGTCCGCACCGCGCGTCCGCCGATGTCCACCGGGAAAATGCTTCCGTCTTTGCTTTTGTGGATGGTCTCGTAGCTCGCTCCCTCGGGGGATTGGAATTGTTTCAGGTTCTCCGCCTGGGAAGGCAGGTGATCGGCCGGGCGAAATTCCTGCACCGGTAATCCTTGCATCTCCTCAGCGCGGTAGCCATAGACCTCCAAGGCCTTTTCATTGAACTCGACCACGCGCAACTGCTCGTTCAGCACGAGAATTATGTCGTTGGTCTCTTGCATCAAGGACACGAGGCGTTTGTCCTTCTTCCGCAGGGCTTCCTCTGCGGCCAGCCGCTGCTCCAGCAAGCCGGTCTTCTGCTCCCGCCACCACCAGGCACCGATGGCGGATAGGGCCAGCAGACTGGTTAATACCGCCAAGGTTATTTGATACGCTTCTTGTCGCAGCGGAGCGTTGATCTCCTCGTGGTCGATCTTGGAGACCATGATCCAAGGGGTGCCCGGTACGGGGCGGATCGTGGCCACCACCGGGACATCACGATAGTCCAAACCGTTGAGCATCCCGGTGGAGCCTTGGGTTGCCAGTGTTGGTACATAGTTCGTCCCTTGCGAGATGGGCAAGCGAAACGTCAGCGCGG
>CAZRGY010000001.1:34874-39496 GCA_964599715.1 uncultured Verrucomicrobiota bacterium
GAAGCATCTCATCTTGGGGAGCTGTGCCGGCGGGGTGCTCCAGCAGCAGTTTTCCCTCAAGGTCATAGAGCGCTACGCTGCTATATCGGTAGGAAGTCTGCAGAGTCTCAAGCCAGGTCTGGAGATCGGCTTTTGATTTTGCGTCGCTTGGGTTGGTAACGAATTTTTCTACGGATTGTCGGATTATGGGGGTGTTGGCGGCAACCTGAGCATCGGCGTACCTCTCCTTGAGCCATTGGTTGATCTGGTCGATCTTCAGATCGGCGATCACTGCCAACTCGCGGCCAGTCTTAAGCTCCAGATCGTCATTTTCCTTTTGGTAATAGCTGAACGCCGCCCAAAGGAGCGTGACCGCTAATGCGGCCAATATGATGAAAACTTTGTTTGCTTTGGGCTTGAGCATGCATTTCATACCATCCCCCCCTTTCGGGCTCAAACGGAGCTCGTTCCTTTACGGTTCGGGATAGGTTTTCTTCGCCTATCATTCGCCAATATAGCCCTTACCGCCATGCCAAACAGTCGTCTTTTCTTGGCGTATCGATACCCTTCATGGTTAAAGGCGGAATGGCCGCGGTCCTTCTGGCACTGCTGGCAAAGGCCCTTTTTTAGTGGTGGCATAGGGCGGCTGGACAGTAGGCTTGCAGCATGACATCGAAGGAGCTGGCGGCCGCGTTGGCGCAGACGCTGACTGACCGGCGTATTTCCGGAGCGGAGAAACGGGCGCTGGTGGAGTTGTTACGCGAGGGTGCTCTAAATGAACAGCAGCGGGCGCTGGTGCGGCATCAGGCGTTTGAGATGGCGCGCGGCGAACTGGCGGATCCCAAAGCCAGAGATGTGCTGGACTGGCTGGAGGAGGTGAACAAGCTGCTGCAAGCGCCCGCCGAGGTTACACGGGCGGCCAGCGTGGAGGCGTTCTTCAGTCCGGGGAATGAGTGTGTGTATCGGATCATCGATCTGCTGACGGCGGCGGTGCGCACGGCGGATCTGTGCGTCTTCACCATCGCGGATGACCGGATCTCCTCAGCCATCCTGAGCGCGCATAAAAGGCGCGTGAAGATGCGCATCTTGAGCGATAACGACAAAGCGTACGATGCGGGTTCGGACATCGGGCGATTCCGGCAGGCGGGGATACCGGTGCGCGTGGATCGCGGACCGGATCACATGCATCACAAGTTCGCGGTGTTCGATGATCGCACTTTGCTCACTGGCAGCTTCAATTGGACCCGCAGTGCCTCGACGGGCAATCACGAGAACATCATCGTGAGCGATGACGCACGGTTGGTGGGGCCGTTTGTGAAAGAGTTCCAGCGGTTGTGGGATGAGATGGGGGATTAACCACAGAATACGCGGAATACACAGAAGGGGATCAGCCACAAAAAGGCACAGAAGGCACAAAACAGGGGAGACAGCTTTCTGGCGCAAGATTATTGAGTTGGGAGTCGGGTTTGACATTACGGCCATAAGCCCTGAACTTCCTTCCTGTTGTGAGCAACGAAGTCCGGACAAAACATATCGTGCTGTATGATGGCGAGTGTTCGCTGTGTACGTTCCAATCGCGTATGCTGACGTGGCTGGACTGGCTGGACAAGGTGCGGCTGGTGCCCATCGATGATCCGCTGGCGAAAGAGGTCGCCCCAGGCATCACCGAAGACCAACTTTCGGAGGCCATCCATTGCATCACACCAGAGGGGGAAATCCACCGCGGGGCGCGTTGTATCCGCTTCGTAGGCATGAGGATGCCGCTTTTGGTGCTGCCCGCTCTGGTGCTCTGGATACCGGGGGTGATCTGGGTGGCGGAGAAGATGTATCAATGGGTCAGCCGGAACCGTTATCTCTTCAGCAAGTGGTTCGGGTGCAAGGAAGCCTGTTCCATCCTGCCTTCCCGGCGTCGGGCGGGGGACAAGGGGGCGGTATCCGCACCCAAGAGCTGATAAATTGTCGTTAAAACGCTTAAATTAGCCCTTGCCAAGCGGCTTTTCCCTGCTACGTTTTCGCCTCTTTAATTTTTGGTAATATGAAAGCAGACATTCATCCGAATTATCAGGATGCCGAAATCCGGTGCGCCTGTGGTAACGTGATCCATACGCGTTCGACGAAGAAGTCGGTGTTGATCGGTATTTGCAACGACTGCCATCCGTTCTACACGGGCCAGCAGAAGTTCGTGGACACCGCCGGTCGCGTGGACAAGTTCCAGCAGCGCTTGGCGAAGACCCAGGCGGCGCAGGACGCCCTCGCCGCCCAGGGCAAGAAAAAGAAGAAGTAGCTCCCTTTCCGCACACCGCCCGCATGGTCCGCAAGGCCATGCGGGCGGCGTCTTTTTCCCGGAGCCGTCCTTTGGCGCGCTCCCGTTTCCCACTGATTGACCGCAGCCATGGATTTGCGCCCACATATCGAGAAGTTCACCCGGCGTTTCGCCGAGGTGGAATCGTTGCTCAGCAGTCCCGATGCCTTTAACAACCCCCAGAAGGCGCAGGAACTGACGAAGGAGTATTCGCGCCTCAAAGACTTGGTGGCGGCGGGCAATGCCCTCATCAAGGCGGAGAACGACTTGGCGGAGAATCGCGCGTTGTATGCCTCCGAGCTGCCGGATTCCGAGATGGCGCAGATGGCCAAGGAAGAGATCGCGCGGCTGGAGGCGGAAGTCAGCAAGCTTTCCCTGCAGGTGCAGTACGGCATCCTGCCGCCGAGCCCGGTGGATTCGCGCAACACGATCTTCGAGATCCGCGCCGGTGCGGGCGGGGCGGAGTCAGCTTTGTTTGCGGCGGATCTGTATCGCATGTACACCCGTTACGCGGAAGACAAGGGGTGGAAGATGCAGCCGCTGGATTCGAGTATTTCCGATCTGGGTGGCTTGAAGGAAGTCATCTTCAGCATCACGGGGAATGACGTTTACAAATTGTTGAAGCATGAGTCCGGCGTACATCGCGTGCAGCGCGTGCCGGCCACGGAGGCGCAGGGGCGCATCCATACCAGCACCTGCACGGTGGCGGTGATGCCGGAGGCGGAAGAGGTGGATGTGGAGATCCGCCCTGAAGAGATCGAGGTCAATGTCTGCCGGGCTTCCGGCAAAGGCGGTCAGGGCGTCAATACGACGGACTCGGCGGTGCAGATCATCCACAAGCCCACGGGCATGATTGTGCGTTGTGCGGATGAGCGTTCGCAGATCAAGAACAAGGCGAAGGCGATGACGGTGTTGCGCTCTCGCTTGTTGGATATCAAGATCGCGGAGGAAGAGGCGAAGTATGCGGCCTTCCGCAAGGATCAGGTGGGAACGGGTGAGCGTAACGAACGCATCCGCACCTACAATTTCCCGCAGAACCGGGTGACGGATCATCGCATCGAGTTGACGCTGTATAACCTGCCGCAATTCATGGAAGGGGATATCGATGGGATCGTGCAGCCGCTGGTGGCGAATGAATTGCAGGAGAAGCTCGCGCAATTGAAACTGTAAGGCCGAAGTTCGGCTTCCCATTTTAAAGGCATAGGATCGAGGACGGCGACGAGAACGCCCCGACCTGATGGCACGGGGTTCAGGACGATTACGAAAAAGACCATGGAAATACGCGGCTTAATCTTTGATTGCGACGGCACGCTGGCGGATACCATGCCGTTGCACTGGATCGCGTGGCGGGCTACGGCGGAGCGTTACGGTCTGCACTTCACGGAGGAGCGTTTTTACGCGCTCGGTGGAGTGCCTTCACGGGATATTTTCAAGATGTTGGGTGAGGAGCAGGGTATCGTGCTGGACCCGATCCAGGCCTCGCACGACAAAGAAAACGCTTATCTCCCGCTCCTGCCCCAAGTGGTGCCGGTAGCCGATGTGCTGGCCATCGCGCAGGAGCATCATGGCAAGCTGCCGATGGCAGTGGCCTCGGGCGGGACGCAGAAAATCATCCGGCAGGTGCTGGAGCATCTGGGGATCGCGCACATGTTTGAAGCGGTGGTGACGAGCGAGGATGTGAAGAACCAAAAGCCCGCCCCGGATATCTTTCTGGAAGCGGCCCGTCGGCTGGGCGTGGAGCCGCAGCATTGCCGCGCGTATGAAGATGCGGAACTCGGCTTGCAGGCGATCCGTGCGGCCGGGATGCACGCGGTGGATGTGCGGCCGATGTATCGGAGGTAGGGTCAGGAAGTAATTTCCAGCTTACACTTTACAGAAGGTTTCTTACATTTCGGGCAGGGGAAACTCAGGTCTTGGCTTTTTTCGAGGGATTTGAGTTCGTGGGTGCCGCATTGTGGGCAAACCAGCGACATCCTATAAGCCTTCACCTTATCTAGATCCTTAACCAATCGCTTCAATTCGGTGAGATTGATGTCGAATTCAGAGTGGTGGCTGCATTTGATGCATAAGTAGGTCGTCGTCATGACGAGACGATTTTCCGCCTCAGCCTTCTCATATGTATATCCATGAGCGGCTAAATCGTAACATTCTGCAGGGTGGCGAAGGACTACTGCTTTGTCGTGAAGAACGAGCTTCGTGAAGCCATCAGGGATGTAATCGTAAGATTTATCATCCACCACGCGGACGGCTGACCAATCGCAGCTTTCGCAACGGATGCGGTACAGGTCGGACATAGTCTAGGTCCGTTTTTCTGGTGACTTGGCCGTTTCCGTTTCCCGCT
>CAZRGY010000002.1:0-36142 GCA_964599715.1 uncultured Verrucomicrobiota bacterium
AAATAGCGCCCACCATGGCGACCAGCAGCAAGACCGACAAAATCTCGAATGGCAGCAGGTATTGCGTGAAAAGAATATTTCCCAATTCCTTCACCTGCCCCTGCTTCACCGGCATGGCCAGCCCTTCGCCCACTTTCGATTCCGCCAACGTCTTGACCAGGATCGCCGCGAGAGAGCCCACACCGATCACCGCAGCAGCGATGCCGTAGGTGTTCAGCTTGCGCCGTTCCTCTTCCTTCACGTCCAGCAACATGATGACGAACAGGAAAAGCACCATCACCGCGCCCGCATAGACCAGCACCTGGACCGCTGCGAGGAAGAAAGCGTGCAAGAGCACGAACAGACCAGCCATCGAAGCGATGGTCAGCACCAAGAACATGGCGCTGGTCACCGGGTTCCGGCTAAACGGATTCGCCACCACCATGACGCCGCATAGCAGCGTCAAGAAGGCGAAGATGTAAAAGAAGATATCTTGCATGGGTCTGGTTCGCCCTAATTTTGCTTCACCGGGAAGGATTCCTGTTCCTCGGCTTCCTTGAGCTTGTGCTCCCATTTCTTGATAGGGCCGTTGTGCACGCCGCCCAGGTTCAGGAGCTTCTCTTTGTTGTAAATCATTTCGCCACGGCTCAAGCCGGTGAGCGAGTAATCCTTTTGCAGGAAGATGGCTTCCTCCGGGCAGACTTCCTGGCAGAAGCCGCAGAAGATGCACCGGAGCATATTGATCTCGAATTCCTTCGGCATCTTCTCCGCATTCGCGCGGTCGGCCACCTGGCCATCCGGTCCCGGAGGCGTGATCTTGATGGCCTTCGGCGGGCAGACGAACTCGCACAACTGGCAGGAAACACACTTCGTGTTACCATCTGGATCTTTCACCAGATACGGCGCGCCGCGATAGCCCTCTGGCACGGTCCACTTCTGTTCGGGATACTGCATCGTCACGGACTTCCGCTGGAAGACCGTGCGATAGAAATGTTTGCCCGTCACCTTGAAGCCACCAAGGATGGCCGGAAGGTAAATCCGCTCCCACCAACTTAATTCTGGGCGTTTAACGATCATAGGCTTTGCAATTCTCGATGGTTAGTTCGCAGCCCCCGAGGTGGTTGCCCAAAGATAGACGGCGTAAAAAAGGATGTTGGCGAGGGCGAATGGCACAAACCGGCGCCAGCCCAAGTCCATGAGCTGGTCATAGCGGAAACGTGGAAGCATCCAGCGCACCCAGATGAACAGCACCATGAAGAACAACATCTTGCCGATAAAAATTCCGATATGCAGCAGACCGCCCAAGACAGTCGCCGCCGGCTGATCCAGCCCGGCGAAAGGCAATGTCCAACCACCGAAGAATAACGTCACCATCATCGCGGAGGCGGCGATCATGTTCGTATACTCACCCATGAAGAACATCGCAAACTTCATGGAGCTGTATTCCGTATTGTAACCGGCCACGAGTTCCGTTTCCGATTCCGGCAAGTCGAACGGCAGACGGTTCGTTTCCGCAAAGGCCGAGATGAGGAAAATGATGAAGCAGAACGGCAGCTTGAAGATGAGCCAGTTCGGCAGGAAACCAAGAATGGTCCCCTGTTGATAGCCGATGATGGAGCTGAGGTTCAGATCACCCACCAGCATGAACACCGGCACCACACTCATGCCCATGGCCAGTTCGTAGGAGACCAACTGCGCACTGGAACGGATACCGCCGAGGAACGGGTACTTGGAATTGGCCGCGTATCCTGCCAAAACAACCCCATACACACCCAGCGAGATGATACCGAAAGTGTAGAGGATACCCACGTTCAGATCGGCGATGACCATCTTCTGGGCGCCCAGCGTCGAGCCGAACGGAATCACCGCCAGCACGAGAAAGGCCGGGATGAGCGTCAGCATCGGGGCGAGCCAGAAGTAAACTTTCCGCACATGGGCGGGCATGAAGTCTTCCTTGAGGATCGCCTTCACGGCGTCAGCCGCCGGCTGCCCCAAGCCGAAGAGCTTGATCTTGGTGAGCGGGATACCGACACGGTTCGGCCCCACGCGGTCCTGGATCCACGCCGAGATGCGGCGTTCGGCCATCACGTAGTAGGAAACCATCGGCAATACCGCGAGAAAGAGGACCCCAAGAATCTTGATGGTCGCCCAGACCGCAGTCTGCATACCCGGAGACAAATTATTGATCCAATCGAACATGTGCCTCGCTCCGTCTAAATTTGCACAGTGACGCCCTTGTCACCGAGTGATGCCCAAGTGACCCCGTTGAACGCGGGGACTTCCGTGGCCATCTGATTGAAAAGCCCTTCGATGCTCACGAAACCGTTTTGGCCCGTGACATTGTGGACGAGGTCATGGAGGAATTCCCATTCCGCACGCGCGTCACCAGGAGCTTCCACCGCCTTCATAAATTTCTGCACGCGACCTTTCACGTTCGTGAAGGAACCGCGCTTCTCGACATGGGCGCAACCCGGCAGCAGGTAATGCGCGGCCTCCGTCGTCTTGTTCGGCAGGATGTCGCTCACGACCAGCAACTCGAGCTTGCTGAGCAAGTCAGCGCCGATGCCATGCTTCGTCACATCTTCACCGAAGACGATGAGCGTCTTGATGCTGCCGCCCTTGATGCCTTCCGCGATTTTCGCGATGTTCGCGCCGAGCTCAGCACCAGCGATACCTGTGAGGCGGGCGCCGTTGCTGTTCGGATTTTTGTCGGCATTGACGAGCAGCTTGTCCCCTTCCCCGTTGCGGGCGACGGAATCCGTCAACGCACCGGTCTTGGCGGCAATCTTCTTCAACAGGTAAAGCTCTTCGTTCGTCTGGCGGGCGGAGGCGATGATGGCCACGGAGCCAGCGGCAGCTGCGCGCAACTTATCAGAAATCTCCTTGGTAGCAGCCGTCCAAGAGATGCGTTCCGCCTTGTCGCCCTGCTTCTTAATGAGCTGGGAGAGGCGGTCGGCGCGGCCGATCCACTTGTAATTCAAGCGGCCGCTGTCGCACATCCACGGACCATTGACCGCATCGTTATCGCGCGGTTCGTAGCGATAGACTTTGTTCTCGCGCTGGCCGACCACGATATTGCAACCCGTGCCGCAGCTCGTGCAGAGGCTCTTGGCTTCCTTGAGGAACCAGACGCGCATCTGGAAACGGAAATCTTTCGAAGTCAACGCCCCCACCGGACAGATATCCACGGTGTTGAGCGTGTAATTGTTATCGAACTTCGTGCCGGGATACGCGGCGATCGTGTTGTAGCTGCCGCGATTCACGATGCCCAGCTTGTCATCCCCCACGATGTCTTTGGTGAAACGGATACAACGGGTGCACAAGACACAACGTTCGTCATCCAGCATGATCCGCGGTCCGAGGTCCACCGCCTTCGGCTTGTGCACCTTGGCTTCCACGAACTTGCTCTCAGCCTGACCGTGTTCAACAGAATATTCCTGCAGCTTGCACTCGCCTGCCTGGTCACAGATCGGGCAGTCCAGCGGGTGATTGATGAGCAGCGATTCCAACACTGCCTCACGCATCTGCTTCGTGGCGGCGGAGTTGGGGTAAATCTCCATGCCCGGCGAGATGGGCGTAGCACAGGCGATCGCACCACGCGGCGTGGAGGGCTCGTAAGGCAGCACGGACTTGGCGATCTTCGGGGTGCCGTCCTCGTTCATCACGGGCTTGCGATCCGGTCCCATCGCCGGGGTGCCGAACTCGACGAGGCACATACGGCAGTTACCGGCGATCGGCAGTTTCGGATGATAGCAATAATGCGGCACCTCGCCTCCGGCGATCTGGCAGGCTTGGAGCATGGTGGTAGGCACCATCTTGCCCTGCCAGTCGGGCATCATCTTCGGCACATCGATCTCGCGCCCATCCACTTTGATGCGGATGGTCTCGACGGCGGGTTTCGTTTCCGTTGTCGCAGCGTTAGACATGGTCAGTGATTCGGGCTGGCGGCGATTTTCATGTCCTTGGACGGACCAGCGCCACCGTTTCGCGCTTCATCCGCCGCACCCTTGGCTTCAAAATCTTCTTTGAACTTCTTCACGTAGCTCAGCACCGGCCAGGAGCAGGCTTCACCAAACGCACATATAGTGCGGCCCTGGATGTTTTGGGCGATGTTCAAAAGGTAATCGGCATCCTGCTTGCGGCCATGACCATGAGTCATGCGGTGCAGGGCTTTGCTCATCCAAAGGGAGCCTTCGCGGCAGGGTGTGCATTGGCCGCAGCTCTCATGAGCGTAGAACTCGGAGAGGTTCGCCAGGGCTTCGACAATATCCACCGTGTCATCCAAAACGATGATGGCACCGGAGCCGGACATCGTACCCGCCTGCATCAAGGAATCGAAATCATACGGCAGATCAAGCAGGTCCGTTTCCACCACGCTCATCTGCCCGTCAGCGCCCTTCTTCTTGAGCTTATACTTCTCACCCGCCTTCAAAATCTTGGAGGATGAGCCGCCTGGAATGATGGCCTTGAGCTTGCGTCCATCACGCAGGCCGTTGCCGAAGAGCGGATCAAAAATCAGTTCACCGATGGTGACCTTGCCGACTTCCACCTCGTAATAGCCCGGCTTCTTCACCAGACCGCTCAAGCTCACGATGCGCGTGCCGGTATTGTTCGGCGTGCCAAGCTTGGCGTATTCGGTCGGCCCCATCTCCATGATGTGCTTCACATGACACAACGTCTCCACGTTGTTCACGATGGTGGGGCACATATACAGACCGAGGACGGCCGGGAAGTAAGGCGGCTTGATGCGCGGATAGGCACGTTTGCCTTCCAGCGACTCGATCAAACCCGTCTCTTCACCGCAAATATAAGCACCGGCACCGCGATGGACGTAAATCTCGCACTCCACGCCCGTGCCAAGGATGTTCTTGCCCAAGAAACCTTTTTCCCGGGCTTCCTTCAGGGCCTGATTCAGAATCCGGGCTCCCTGCGGGAATTCACCACGGATGTAGATATAGGCCAGCTTCACATCATTGGCGAAGCAGGACATCACCATACCTTCGATCAACTGATGCGGATCCTTGTGCAGGATCTGGCGGTCCTTGAAAGTGCCGGGCTCCGACTCGTCAGCGTTGCAAATCAAGTAGATAGGCTTGCCGCTACGACGATCCACGAAGGACCATTTGAGGCCCGCCGAGAAACCGGCCCCACCACGACCACGAAGGCCGGACTTGAGAACCTGATCACGGATCTGCTCCTGAGCCGTCTGCTTCTTACCATCTGCCAAATCCACCGTCGGCAGGGTGAGCACTCTTTTCAGGTCTGCATAGCCGCCGTGACGCTGATAACACTCGATATCCGGGGTATAACCCGGCAAATCGGCGTTCTTCAGAATTAATTTATATTCCTGCGGCATATCAACAGCTTGACTAAAAACCTAAAACCACTACTTTTCTCCGCGCTCCGGATTGCCCGATGGTGTAATGGTAGCACAACAGATTCTGAATCTGTTTGTCATGGTTCGAATCCATGTCGGGCAGCCACTTCATGAGCACTTCTTCAAAATTTCCTCGGCCTTATCGTTGCTGACGCCTTCATAGAAGTCGTCATTGCACATCATCACGGGAGCCGTCCCGCAACTGGCCAGGCATTCCACATATTCGACCGAAAACTTGCCGTCTTTCGACGTCTGCAAACCGTGCTTGTGCGGGTCCATCCCGAGCTTGCTGCACAGATGATCATGCAGCTTGTGAGAGCCACCCAGTGCGCAGCTCAACGTGCGGCAGACTTTCAAGACATACTTGCCCGGCTGCTCCTGACGGAACATTGGGTAGAACGTCACCAACTCATAGACATTGATGGGCTGGAGCTCGAGTTTCTTGGCGATCCACTCAATGGCCTCTTTCGAGATATAGCCGAACTCCTCCTGAGTGGCGTGCAGGAGCATGAGCGACGCACTCCGCTTGTTCACCGGATAGTGCGAGATCAACTCATCGATCTCCGCTTCAAAACTGGCTGTAACCGTAAAACTCATGTTCTGTTTCCTCTGCAAGACTAGCGGTCACACTCACCCATCACGAAATCGAGCGATCCCAAGATCGCCACGGTGTCGCTCATCATATGACCGGGCAACAGCTCGGCCAGAACGCTCAGGTTCACAAACGATGGCGAGCGGATCTTCATCCGGAACGGCGTCCCGCCGCCCTTGCTGCAAATATAAAAGCCCAGTTCGCCCTTCGGATTTTCCGCCCCGAAATAGACTTCACCGGCCGGCGCATTCTGCCCTTGGGTCACCAGCATGAACTGATGGATCAGCTCTTCCATCTTGGTGAGCACCTTGTCCTTCGGCGGCAAAACGATCTTGCCATCCGGAACATTGATCGGGCCGCCAGGCAACTGATCCAGGCACTGGCGGATGATGCGCACGCTCTGCCGCATCTCTTCCATGCGGACGAGGTAGCGGTCATAGCAATCACCCACCGAACCGACCGGAACATCGAACTCAAGCCGGTCGTAAACGAGGTAAGGCGAGGCCTTCCGCAAATCGTGATTCACCCCACTGCCGCGCAGATTCGGACCGGACAGACCGTAATCAATGGCCATCTCTTTCGAGATGACGCCCAAATCCTTGGTACGATCGATGAAGATGGGGTTGCGCGTGAGCAACTGCTCACTCTCATCAAAGTTCACCACCACTTCATCGCAGAACTGACGCAGTTGCTCCACCCAACCCGGGGGGATATCACGGGAAAGGCCGCCAACACGGGTGTAGCTCGTCGTGAAACGGGCACCCGTCAGGGATTCACAGAGGTTATAGATCTTTTCACGCTCAGTGAACGTGTGCAGGAAGACGGTCAGCGCACCGACATCCATCGCGAAAGCACCCAAGCCCAGCAAGTGAGCCTGGATACGCCCCAACTCGCAACAGATCACGCGGATGTATTGGCAACGCTCCGGGATCTGTTTCTCGATGCCCAGCAGCTTTTCCACCGCCATCACATAGGCAACGTTGTTCGCCAGCGGCGCGAGGTAGTCCAGTCGATCCGTGTATGGGATGAACTGGTTATACGTCATGTTCTCCGCAATCTTCTCGTCACCGCGGTGCAGGTAACCGACATCCGGAACGGCCTTGGAAATGATCTCACCATCCAGCTCCAAGATGATGCGCAGCACCCCGTGAGTGGCCGGATGGGAAGGCCCCATGTTCAAGACCATCTTCTCACCCACCATCTCGCCGTCTTCGGGGAGCTGGGGATTGCCCGCAAACGCATCAGCAGCGCGGGCGGCGGCATCTTTAAATTCTATGTCTTGGACCGTGCTCATTCGGTTCAGCAAAAATAGGGCTAATCCTGTTCGGGAATCCGGGCGCGAGGCTCACGGGCAATGGAATCCTTACCCCCGGCCACCGTCACAAACGGGCCACCCTCTAATGGAGCGGGCTTGGTGAAGGCCACCTCCGGCAGATCACTCGGCTTGCCGGCCAACGGAAAGTCTTTGCGCAGAGGGAAATACGGATAGCCTTCCCACATCAAGATACGCCGCAAATCGGGGTGGCCGGTGAAGCGGATACCCATCATGTCGTAAATCTCACGCTCATGCCAATTGGCCGTGCGCCAGACCGAAGTGACGGTGGGAAGCTCCGCTTTTTCCTCTGAGACATTGGTTTTCAGGCGGATGTGGGTATTATGCCCGATGCCTGAAAGTTCATACACGACGGTAAACCGCGGATCATCACCGTAGTGGTCAAGGCTGCTGATATCGATGAGGTAATCGCAACCCAGCTCCTTCTTGGCGAAGGCGCAAACTTCAGCAATCTTTTGGGCATCAGCCACTTGCACCGTGATTTCGGAACGAAACTCAGGTGCTATAGTCAGCAGATCGCCAAATCGAGCAGTTAATTTTTGTGCCAGATCCAATGCGGACATGGTAGAGAAAACTTATTGATTACCAGGCGCTTATGCAGCCTGCTTGCCGGATGTTGAGATAACCAAGTCCTTAACGACAGGCTGGGTCTCAATCTTCTTTTGCAGCTTCATCAAAGCATCGAGCAAAGCTTCCGGACGCGGCGGGCAACCGGCCACATAGACATCCACCGGCACGATGTTGTCCACCCCTTGCAGCACCGCATAGCTGCGATACATGCCGCCAGTGGAAGCGCAAGCCCCCATGGCGATGACCCACTTCGGCTCCGGCATCTGGTCGTAAATACGACGCACGGCCATGGCCATTTTATAGGTGACAGTTCCCGCAACCACCATGACATCCGCCTGGCGAGGAGAAAAACGCATCACTTCAGAACCAAAGCGTGAAATATCATACCGACTGGCCCCGGCAGCCATCAATTCGATGGCGCAACAGGCCAAGCCCATCGGCATCGGCCAGACTGAATTCTTGCGAAACCAGTTCAGCGCAGCGTCAACACGAGTGACGATCACTTCGCCTTCGACCTTAGAATTATAGCCAATTTCAGTGTGCGTTTGCATAACACATGCCGCATCCGCGACAGATTTCCAACTATGCCGTCAGAAGGTATGGACGCAAGCAGTTTGTGATTTTTTTCACAAGCTCACACCTTCCGGCAATCCATCCTTTACCTTGAGCGCCTAACCAGCCAAAAACTCCTAGTTTCACCCATGAACCTGACTTCAGACCGATCAAAACTGCTGGCCTGGTGCCTCCTGCTGTTCATGGCGACCTTTCTGCTTTTTTTACCAACGGTTCATCATGAATTTCTGAACTACGATGATGATCACTACATCACGGAGAGCGAGCAGGTTAAGCAGGGCCTCACCCCTGCGTCTGCTTTCAATGCGTTGATAGAGCCCCATTTTTTCATGTGGCATCCGGCCACTACTTGGTCCCTGCAATTGGACCACACCTTGTTCGGTTTGAACCCGGCTGGGTACCACTTGATGAATGTGATATTTCACAGCCTGAGCTGCTGCCTGGCATTCCTGCTGGCATATAGGTTGGGCAGCAGTCTGTCGCTGGCCATATTGATCGCCACACTTTTTGCCTGGCATCCGTTGAGGGTTGAGTCGGTGGCTTGGGCGGCAGAGCGCAAGGATGTGCTCTCCACCCTGTTTTGGCTGCTGACACTGCATTGCTATCTGAGCTGGCATCGCCAAAGCTCAAAGCACTACCAGAAACTCACCTACGCAGCGGCCATCCTAGCCATGATGAGCAAGCCTATCACCATCACCTTGCCCATCACCTTGCTGCTATTGGATCTCTGGCCGTTAAAACGTATGGACGTCGAATCCTTGGCGGGCATCTGGGAGCGAAATAAAAAGCTGGTCAGTGAAAAAGCCGGGTTTTTTGCATGCGCAATCCTGTTGGCGGCAGCAACCCTATATTTCCAAGCACAATCTGAAACCATTGTCGGACTGGATGAGCTTCCTCTGACTTCACGAGTGGCCAACGCCTGCTCTGCCTATTTGAGCTACCTGGGTAAAATAATCTACCCGGCAAACCTCTCCGTTTTCTATCCACCAAGGGCTCAAACCCCGGTCCTGACAGCCATTATTTCAGTGATCTTCTTCAGCTCGATCTCACTCTACGCATGGCGAGAGAGAGCGCAGAAACCTTATCTGCTTTTTGGTCTCCTGATGTTCCTAGTTACGTTGCTGCCGGTTATCGGCCTGCTGCAATCGGGCCGTCAATCGATGGCTGACCGCTATTCATACTTTTCTTCTCTGGGAGTCATCATCGCACTGATTTTCTGCCTGGCCGAAATATTACCCAAACGAGCTCCCCGTATGATACTGCAAGTAGCAGCTGTCTTGATGATCGCAGTCAGTGCGTTACTTACCCGCAACCAACTTTCGTATTGGCGCAACAGCGAAACGTTGTTTCGTCATGCACTATCAGTCACAAAGGACAATTACATCGCACATATCAATTTGGGGGCCGCCCTGGCCAATCAGGGAAACCTGGATGAAGCACTGACACAATACGAAGCAGCTTTAACAATCCGCCCGAGCGCGGAATTGCACTACAAGCTGGGCAAAGCCCTGCTCTCTGCCAAGCAGCCAAAACAAGCCCAAGAGCATCTGTGGAAAGCCACCGAACTAAAACCTGACTTTGCTGAGGCATACTTCGAACTGGCCATGGCTCTGGCAGAGCAAAACCGTTTCGAAGAAGGCGTAAGTTTTCTGCAAAAAGCCCTATCCTTGAAACCGGAACTACAGCAACGGCTCAACCTACCGCCTGAACCGGCAAAAAAGGCGACAGGAACACCTTGATACGAGCTGCTTTGCACAAGAGAATGAAAAAGATTTTATGAGCAAAGACCGGATCATAGTGACGGGTGGCGCTGGCTTCATCGGATCCCACCTGGTCACCAGATTGCTGGCGGAAGGCAAAGCCGTTACCGTGGTTGACGATGTGTCCACCGGAAGTTGGAGCAATCTTGGCCATTTGCGAAATAATCCCAAACTGGAGACAATTGAGGCCAAAGTTTCCGATTGCGCTGACTTGGGCAAATTGATGAAGGATGCCGGTCAGGTTTTCCATCTGGCAGCCGCAGTAGGTGTAGACCTTGTCGTCCGATCTCCCATCCGCACGATGGAAACGAATATCCGCGAAACTGAAGCTATCCTTGAAGCAGCCAGCACAGAGCGCATTCCCGTACTGATCACCTCAACCTCGGAAGTTTACGGGAAAAGCAACAAGCCTGAATTCAATGAAGCAGACGATTTGACCATCGGCCCACCTCACTTGGGTCGCTGGGCTTATGCCTGCTCCAAGCTCATGGACGAGTTCTTGGCTCTAGCCTACACCAAAGAAAAAAACTCCCCCACCATTGTAACCAGACTTTTCAACACGGTCGGGCCGCGCCAGTCAGGCCAGTATGGAATGGTGGTCCCCCGCTTCATATCTTCAGCGAAATCCAACCGCCCTATCGAAGTCTATGGAACCGGCGAACAAACCCGCTGCTTTTGCTTCGTCGAGGACACGGTTGAAGCTTTGCTCCGCCTTACCCGCACACCCGCGGCAATTGGTGAAGTGATCAACATCGGCAGCACCGAAGAGATTTCCATTATCGACCTCGCCCGCTGCATCATTCAAAAGCTGGACTCCCGCTCTGAGATCATCAAAAGGCAATACGACGAGGTCTATCCTTCCGGCTTTGAGGATATGCTACGCCGCAAACCCAGCGTGGAGAAACTCGCTCGTTTGACCGGATTCCGCCCGCAAACGCCCCTCTCAAAAATCATTGAAGCCACAGCCCAAGCAGCCTGATCGCACAGTCAGGCCGTAAAGTTTTTAGCAAAAAAAAGAGGCACTCTTTCGAGTGCCTCATGTATATCTTCTAGGTCAAAAACTTCCGACTAGGGCGCACCACTTGTATTGCTGTGCGGGAAGTTGATGCGGTTAGCATTCGCGCCGTAGGACTGGCGCGAGAGACGCAAGGCCTCAACCAAACGGTCAGAGCTGGACTGCTGCACGCTGCCGTCAGCCAGAGCGTAGTTACCAGCGTTGTCGTGATGAGGAGCAACATTGTTGGTTGCGAGTTCAGACCACTGGGCTTCGTCAGTGCCAGCGGCATCCACGGTGGTATTGACTTTGTGGAAGTTGGTGCCGCTGGCGAACACCATGGAGTTGTCGAGACCCATGTTACGGTCACCGGTCAGCAGCATGTTCGGCTTGGTTTCGTCGGCTTCAACACCCACGAAGTAGCTGACAGCCCCATTGCCATTACCATTGGCAAAACCAGACGGAGGCGTACCACCAGTGTAGAGGCCCACCAAGTTATTAGCAGTATCAGTGTAACCAAAGACGTTGGCGGCGTTCGGCTGACGGATCACATCACCGGGGCAGATGAGGATTTTGGTGGAGCCCAGCTCGTTGGAGAGCATGTAGAAATGGCGCCAAGAAGAGCGATCGCTCTGAGCAAACTTGTTGATATCCAGCTTGCCCGGGAATTGCTGTTCATTATCACCAGCGAACATCTTGAAGGACAGGGCGACCTGCTTCAGGTTGCTGGAGCACTTGATGCGTTGAGCCTTGGCTTTGGCCTTGGCCAGCGCTGGCAGAAGCATACCGGCGAGAATCGCGATAATCGCGATCACCACCAGAAGTTCAATCAGCGTGAACGCACGATTACGACGTGTATTGAATGGTTGGTTCATGGTTATTTACTGGGTTACGAGTGACACTATTCGTGAACATCACAGCCAGTGTCAACATCATTTCATTAACTCTTAGCATCGTCCGTGCCACGGCCGAAAACCCATGTTTTCCAACCACTTGCAAATCTCACGCGCGGGAACTTCACACATCTGGCGTGAAACTCCCCCTCAATCCGGTGAATTTCACACCTTTTAGAAGTTCACAATAAAAACGTAGCAATTTCACTTGCCCCTTGGCTTCTCCTTCTCATAATTACGCGCATGTCGTTTGACACCCGGGCTGACGTAAGCTTTGGCGGCAATGACACATTGTGCCCGCGTGGCGGAATTGGCAGACGCGCTAGATTCAGGTTCTAGTGAGTAACATCGTACAGGTTCAAGTCCTGTCGCGGGCACCATTAATTTTTCATGCGCCGTTAAACGGAAACAGCGCCGGTTAACCTTTTCTTTCTCATGGGATTAAATATCCGCGAAGCCACCCCCGAAGATGCACCTCAATGGTTGGATTTACTGCGCAGTGCGCTCGGAGATGACTTTCCTGCTGCCGAAGCTTACGACCTAAATTGGATCAAGGGACAACTGGCGCAAGGTGGTGAAAATAAGACCTATGTGGCAGACTTAGATGGCAAACTGCAAGCTGCCATCTCCACGCTAGGGCCATCTGGCGCCACCGGCAATCCGGTGACCAATCTAGGCCGCAATCTCTTCCGCCCCGAGAGCCATAACGACGGCTCAGCGGAAGCCCTCCTGCGCTTCATCGAGGATCTCAGCGCCAAGGAAAAGCACCTCATTATCGTTCGTATCTTAGCTTCTGATAATAGCCAGCAGATACTGTTCGAGAAACAAGGTTTCGTCTGTGTGGGATACCAGCCGTTCAAACACCTACATCGCTCACGTGAAGGCGTGCTTTTTTACGTCCATTTCTTCGGTGACGTATTGGCCACCCGTTTGCCTCTGTCGGATTCCCTCCCTCAGATCAGCGAACTGGCCCAAGCGGTACTGGATCGCATTCAGTCATCCACCCCCATCACCGTCCGCGACGGTGTCACCGGGTATCCGCTCAAGACCGAGTTGACTTTTCATGAGGCAACGTCTGACGACTTCGACCTCTGGCGCATGCAGGCCGAATCGTCCAATCCGGCTCCAGAAATATCAGGTTCTTACAATCGGGGGCTGGGCTATCTGCGGATGACCATCCCCTCACAACTTCGCACCTATCTCGGACAACGGGAAGAGCGGGTAGTGGCGGGTATTGCTTTCTATCTTGATGAGCAGGATCGCTGTGTTCGCATCACAGATTCCTTCTCCTCGGACGATCTCTCCATGGGCTCCATGCTGCATCATGTGGTGAAAGTAGCCCAAGACCAACTCAGTGCCGTTTACATCGAGGTGGACGTACTGATGTCGGCGCCGCGCCTGCTCAAAACTGCCGAGCAACTGGGTTTCGTGCCCATTGCCTATCTGCCGGCATTTTACTCAAAATCCGAGCGCTACAACGATGTCGTCAAACTTGTCAAACTGAACATGGGTTACGCGTTGGAGAACACCTCGCTCACCACCCATGCACAAGGCATCGTCAAGATTGTCGATTACAATTTTCAGGATCAGAAGATTGGTGTCGCCATCATCAATCTCTTGCGTGGTCTGCCCATCTTTGAAGGATTAGGTGATGGCGAACTGCGCAAAATCGCACGCTTGTTCACCCAAAAACTTTATCGCCCGTCAGAACGCGTGTTCAGCAAGGGTGATTCCGGCAAGGAAGCTTTCATCGTGATGCGTGGTCAGGTGGACATTGTCTTGGAAGAGAATTCTGCTCCGATCGCCTCGGTCACCAGTGGTCAAATTTTCGGCGAACTGGCCTTCTTGGATGGAGCCGCCCGCGGTGCCCATGCGGTGGCCAGCCAGGCGAGCATCTTGTTGCTGATCCAGCGAAGCGCCTTCAGCGAACTGGTGCAACGCGAACCACATTTGGGCATGGTCGTCATGCGCAATGTGGCCATGGATCTCTCCAACAAGCTCCGCCGGGCCAACACCGCCCTCACCCCACGCCGCTAGCTCACAAACCTCACCAGTCCACCGCTACCGAAAGCTTGGTGCCAAACTTGTTCTTGTAGAAGACCTGTTTGTTAGACGCGCCGTATTCGTGCACCAACTTGGTGATCTTCACGTCATAGCAGCAGTATTCGGCTATCTCCATCAACTTGCCTTCCCGGAACCACTTGATCGCCTGCAACCCCTCCGCGGTCTTCTCTACGCCCAGCGAGGCATTGGCCACGGAGTCGAGAGACAAACGGTGCTGCAACGCTTTCTGCAGATCCACCAGCATATCCAAGGTGGGGATCTGCTTCAGGTCCATCACCGTGTAGCCATGGAGCACTTCATAATCGAAACGGAGATTATTGAAGCCCACCACCAGATCCGCCCGCATCAGCTCTTTGATCAGATCATCCACCTCTTTCTCGGCGTAAATGCGGTAATCTCCCCGTGCGGTACTGTATGTCACCCCCACGCTCATCCGCATGTCCCGGATGTTGTTCCATCCGCCGACATCTTCGGCCGATTTCTGGGTTTCCAAGTCAAAATAGACGATATTCTTCATAGCCCGCTGCGAATCCCGCACAATCTAGCGACTGTACGGCTCACGAAAAGAAAAAGCCGGTATAAATACATCTTTGCATCGCGCCACCGTCCACGCATATCATGACCAACAACATGGCTGGATTTCCTTAAGGATTAACCGGCCCCTGAAAATGCCAGTGCCTGATGTAAAGAAACCCTCCCCGGAGGAGCCAGAAAAGCTGAGAATTTATTTCCTGCCGAATCTCATGACGGCGGGCAACCTCTTCTGCGGCTTCCTCGCGATCACCCGCATCGTGGAGGCAGAGCTCGTCCCCCCCTACCCCAACATCCGGGAAGCGCTGTTCTTCATCCTGCTCGCCTGTATTTTTGATCTGTTGGATGGACGCGTAGCGCGCATGGGCGGCCATGAGAGCCCGTTCGGCCGCGAGTTCGATTCTTTGGCGGACATCGTTTCGTTCGGTGTGGCTCCGGCCTTTCTCGTACATCGCATAGTACTCAAGGATGTTTTTATCGACCACGCCCAAGTCGGCTGGTTCATCGCCGCGATGTATCTGATCTGCGGAGCATTACGGCTGGCTCGCTTCAACTGCTTGGCCGCCATGCCCAATAAGCCTGCCTCAGACGACTTCTCAGGCTTTCCCATCCCTGCTGCTGCCGGGCTGGTGGCCTCGCTGACTCTGTTTCTGATGTGGTTGGATGAGAAGGCCTTTGCCGGCGGCAACTGGCGCTACATCATGCCTTTCATCCTGGTATTTCTCTCCCTGATGATGGTGAGCGAGGTACGTTATCCGGCCTTTAAAAAGATCAACTGGCGAACTCAACGCCCGTTTCATCGGATGGTCGCCATCATCCTGATCATCGCGTTTGTGGTCATTCTACGGGATAAGATCCTGCCGGTGGTGTTGCCCTTGGTGTTCACCATGTATCTGCTTTACGGCTTCATCCGGCCGCGCATCTCCAAACAGATGCGCAAGGATTTGGAGGACGAGGAGGAAGAGGACAATGGCACAGAGCGGCCATCATGATGTCCTTAAGCCCAAGTTTACAATAACTGCATGGACTGGTTGCGCATTCCCCCGATGCTGCTGGCTTTTATCACCGGCTTTGCCACCGGCTTTGTCAGCTCCATACCGGTAGGCCCGATCAATGTGACTATCGTGCATGAAGGTGCCCAGCGCGGTTTCCGCTGGGCTTTCTTCATCGGCTTGGGGGCAGTGGTCATGGAGAGTGTCTATGCCTTGGTGGGCTTCACCGGTTTTTCAGAACTCTTCCAGTCTCAGCCCATGCAGATCATCGTCAAACTGGTTAGCTTTGCCCTGGTCTTTTACCTTGGGATGCAATTCCTGCGAGCTCCTCAACTCACGACCAATCCCCGCTCGGCGGAACGGCTGGAAGAAAAACTGCATCATCCTACAGCATTCCTCACCGGCTTCATCCGCGTGCTGGCCAATCCAGCGATTCTCCTCTTTTGGATCACCATCTCAGCGTTGTTCACTTCACATGAACTGGTGGCCCCCACGTTAGGCAGCAAATTCTCTTGTGTCTTGGGCGTAGCCAGCGGCGCGCTTACCTGGTTCACCATGCTCAGTTACGGCGTTTCACTGGGGCACGGTAAGTTTTCCGATCGCACCCTGTTACGCCTCTCCCATGTCTCCGGCATCTTCCTGCTCGGCATGGCGGCGGTCATCGGTTACAAACTTGTGCTGCTGCTCTGGCGGGCGCATCAGTGAGGCTCCTCCCACGAACTGGCGCAGATACTTTACCGCCACCTTCAAATCCTTGGGCCATTCGGCTTCGACTGTGACTTCTTCTTTCGTAACCGGATGAGTAAAGGTTAACGACTCAGCGTGGAGAGCCACTCTCCCCATCAAAGGCTTCTCTTGCCCTCCTTTCCCCTGACGATAGGCACGTTTGATCTGGGAGAGATACAGGGGCTGCCCGCCATAGGCGGCATCTGCCACGATAGGCAGACGCGCCCAACAAAGATGCACGCGGATCTGATGGGTTCTCCCTGTTTTCGGCAGGCAACGCATCAGTGTGTAACCACGATATAGTTCCCGCACCTCAAACTGAGTAAGGCTTTTCTTTCCCTGCTTCGGAGCCACGCGCATCAAGCCCAGTCGACGCTCATCCGGTGCAATCTTTTTATCCACCTGGAACTCACGCTCGTATGGCGTGCCATGAACCAGCGCCACATAAACCTTTCCGGTCTTCTCAGAACCGAACTGGTTGGCCAAATCCGTCAACACCGGCTTGCTCTTAGCCAGCAGGATCACTCCGCTAGTCTCAAAATCGAGCCGATGAGCATTGGAAAGATAAGTAAGATTACGCTTGGTAGCCCACGCCGCTTTATGCTCGATCCCCTGATGCAAGAGCCTCATCAAGTTCGGACGATGGGGATCGTAGCGATCGGGAGAGGTCAGAAGCTGCGTCGGTTTGCCGACAGCCATGACGTGCTCATCCTCAAAGAGGACAGGTATTTCCCAAGCGAGGCGCAAGTCCGGCGCACTCAGACGAATGGCCGAGCTGTCCATAATTTTCGCAAGATGGATGTTACTGGCTGCCGGTTGAAATCAGCCCGGCATTCTGGATCTGGCTGTTAAGCCATTCATTGAAGGCGATATTCGCCTGCCGGGAACGCATGTTGTCCAGATACTCTTTCAACTCCGCCTTCATCTTGGTCTCATCAGCGGGCAGGAACTTATCCACATACAGGACAAACCCGCCTTCTCCAGAAGAGATAAAGCCGCTGCTCTCTCCAGCTTTACGCGCAAAAGCCGCCGAACGATACTGGAACGGCGAAATGCGGAAGGCCTCCAGTTCCGGGATCGAACTGGCGCTCCGGCCAAACGCGGAAAGATACACCACATTGACCTTCTCGGCCTTGGCTATATCGATGAACTTCTTGCCAGCAGCCAGTCCATTGGTCACGGCACCAGCAAATTTATCCCCCGCTTCACGGGCAAGTTGGGCGGCCCGATAGCGGATGTAATCTTCCTGAACCTTGTCCTTAACTGTCTCAAACGGCTGCGGCACCGAAGGCAAACGGTTCTTGAAACCTAGCACATAAAAATCATCCTCGGACTGCACAGGTTCAGCACCAAATGGCTGTTCACGATTGAGCCCAAATGCCTGTTGTGAAAACTGGGATGCACTCTTGATCCCTTTCGGCCCATCCAAAGCCGAAAATGGCTCAGTCTCGAAAATCTTGAGACCTTTCTTACCCGCCAGAGTAGCCAGATTGGTCATGTTGACCGGTTCGATCTCCAGCAACTCAGTCGCAAACTCATAAGCCTTCCGTTGGGCGATGCTGGAAGCCATCTGCGTTCTCACCTCATCACGGATCTTGTTCTTGGCTGCTTCCGCAGAGAGCATCAGACCTTTGTCATCCTTGAAAGTATTCGTCCCCCGTTGAATATACTGCTGATCGACAAACGCATTCAGATTGGTGTTCTTGGCCATCTCTTTGCCTGCCTCAACCAGATAGTTTATCGATTCAAACGCGACGTAGGAAACCTGCACCCGCGTAGGCAAATTGTAGTTGTTCACCTGATTGCTGTAGTATTGGCTGAGGGCTTTGGGATCGATATCCGTCTTGGCCTTGGCCATGAAGTTGCTCGTCGTGAACACCACCGCCTTGGTCTCCACCTGCTGATTGTCATAGCGATAGGCTGCTTCTGCGACCGCCGGGGTCAGCAGACGGCCACTGGCGCTCAACAAGGAGCCCAACTGCTGGATACCCAACTCGTGCCGGATGAAGCGTTGGAAATCCTCGTCCGTGATTCCCTGTGGTTTGAGACGGTTCTCAACGAAGTTAGTGTATTGCTCCTTCACGCTGGCTTGCGCGCTGGCACTGCGGAACAATTGCGCCACCTGTTTGGCCACCGCTTCATCTCCCACGATGATATTCATTTCCTTCAGGCGGTTGTCTAACAAGAGGCGCTGCATGATCTGCTCTTCCATCTTCCATCCCATTTGCTCGGCCATGGAGCCGGCACGCGGCCAGTCCTGATAGCGGAAGAAATGAGTCAACATCGCCTCTTTCTGGGCGTTCAGGTACTGTTGAGGCGTGATGCGCCGCCCATTGATAGTGCCTAAATCAGTCTTTGGGCCGCCCCCAAGGCTCATGTCCGGGGTGAAGAAAAACACAAAGCTGGCGATGACCAGCAGCATGAAAAACATCGCCAGATACTGATGCCGTCTAATAAATGAAAACATAAATGACCAAAAATTGAGCCGGAAAGGTATCGGCCTACGCCAACCACGGTCAAACGGTTTTTCCATCCCTTTTCGGCAAATCTTTTACTTTTCCCGGCTATCGGGTCTGAAATCGGACCAAATCCAACTTTACAAATCTTTGTTTTGTATGACACGCTGGCCTAAAGTATGGCGTTCACCAGCAAAACAATCACTCTCGGCCTTCTGGCATTGGGGCTCACGGGCTGCACTTCCAGCACCATTGTCAACCTGACCCCCAGTCAACAACCCCGGAATGATACCGGCCTTTATCTCGTAGAGGCTGAGTGGCAAAGCAACCAGCGCAGCATTCGCTACGACACGCTTTCGCCCAAGGTGGTGGTCGGGACCAATGAATTCACCATGCGCCAGACCCAACTCCTGACCAACCGCTGGGAGGCCCTAGTGCCTGTAGCAAAGGACGAGAAATACCTAAACTACCACTACAAGTTCGATTTCAAATATACCACGGTCCCGACGAAGCTGAATGACAGCAAGATTTCGCCGCCATACCAGCTGAAGATTACAGAATAATTTCGCCCTGGTAAAACAAGAAAAAGGCCGCTCAGACAGAGCGGCCTTTTTGTTTGGAAAGTTCTGCAAACGTGGAGCTTACCGCTCAAGCGCACGGTAGAATCTCAGGCCCGCTCCGGTGGATTCGTTATCTGTGAAGTTCAGCACCCCATCCAGCGTCGTGTTCGTATAGACCGGCGTCCAGTTGACAAGGTTGGTCGATACTTCGATCACATAAGTCAGACCAGGCTGACCGGCCAGATTGAGCGTAAACGGAACACCCGGACTAGGCTCAGAGCTAGCTGCCAAACTGGTCACACGGTTGATGCGGGTACCGATGAACGTCGTGCTGTTTTGGCTCTGGAGATCGATCTCATCAGCCACCACGGAAACACGGTTAGTCGGCGTACCAGCTGAACTGCTAACCACTTCAATCGAGACCACAGTAGAAGATCCGGCTGCCAGACCGCCCAAGCTGAAGGTAAGCTCGTTACCGTCAGTGGCCGAAACCGCCGGCGTACTGGTCACGATAGAAACCCCGTTCGGCAACAGGCTGGTCAACCGCAGATTACTCGCTGCATCAGGCCCCATATTCGTGACCGTGATGGAATAGGTGAAATTCTGACCTGCATAAGCCGGATTCGGCGTGCTCGTGCCAGTAACAGCCAACTCCGCCACCAGTTCGGCCGGAATGGTGGTCTGGATGGAAAGACTCCATCCTGTAATACTGCCAGCATCACCAGCACCATCATCCACGATGTAGAGTTTCCAATCACCGTTTGGCACAATGCCGATAAACGATGCCAATGCCGTCCCATAAGGACCGGCTGGCGCACCAGAGAAAACATCACCAGAACCATAATTAGTCGGTTTATATTGCCCGGCGCTGATCACACTGGCATCGGGCAAGGATGTTTCCGCTGCGTCATCGAACGTCAAGTCGATGCTGGCCACGTCTGCCCCGGCACCCGCGTCAGACATCAGGATGACGCCCTTGCCATCCGGTGATACTAAAAGAATGTCCAAGTCATCCGGGAAACTGTGCGTCAATCCATTGATTTGCACGGTGACCTTGGCCACACGTCCTACCAACCCGGATACATTCACCGCACTCGGGTACGTACCCGCAGGCCCGATCGCCGGAATAGTAACCGCAGCACTTGAGGTGATGGTAAGATCCTCCCCAAGCTGATATGGGAACGAGACGCTGCCGAGGGAATTTGAACCAGTGGCCGTCAGGTCATAAAGGTCCAAGATTGCTGTAACCGTGGAACCGACATCGCCGGTCACAGAAAACACAAACTGTTGGGAAACACTCGCACCGCCTGCCTCAACCAAGCCATAGGGCTTGGCCCCTTCGCTGGTCGTGATGCCACTCTCACTCCGGAGAATGGCGATCAGATTGGTTGTGGCGATCGTGCCGGTGTTCTTCAAAGCGAAAGCGACCGTCACCGTTTCACCCGCATCCAAACCACGATTGGCCGGCAGCAAGCTTTCAGCAATCAGTACGCTACCGGCTTTCTCGATGGCCACAATCGGCTCTATCAGTTCTTTGCCCTGACTGACCGAGTTATCGGACTCGTCATCATCAAACTGATCAGAGCTCACTGATGCGTCGAACGTGGTCGCCGCAGCGATGCTACCCACCACTTCCAGATTCAAGCTGGCAGTCTGGCCATTGGTCAGCACCGGTATGACACCGCTAACAGTATCTCCCACCTGAGTGACGGTGCCCGTGACCGAGACAAAGGAGGAAGAAACCAATTGGAAGCCAGCAGGCAAGACTTGCCCAATCGTCACGTTGGTCGCCCCAAAAGTGCCATTGTTCGTAACCGTCAGGGCGATTGTGAATGGATGTCCAACATAGATGTTCGTGCTGGGCAGAGTGATCCCGAGGGCCAGATTGGCTATGGTATCATCATCCACGATCACGCCCTGCGCATCAGCCACCGCGATACTGCCGTTCACTACATTCTTCAAGTGCACAGTGAACGTCTCGTTGGTTTCAGCAAGATCATCACCATTTACTACTACCGGGATATCCAGGCTGGTCGTGCCGTCAGGGAAAGTGAGCGTACCGGTAGTCGGCACATAATCGGCATTCTCTGTAGCCGACCCGGCCAGTATCTCATAATCAACCATCACCGTGCTGCCATCCGGCTTGCTGAGCGTGACGGTGAACAAGGCGTTGACCGTGGTGCCGAAAGCACCTTCCTGCACGCTGGTGCCGGCGATCGACAGATTTGGACCATCATCATTTACGATGGTGCCCGTGGCTTGCATATCCCCAGCGCCTGCATTGACCGGATTAGCAAGGTTGAAGGTCAAAGTCTCATTGCCCTCCACCAGCAAGTCACCTCGGATTTCCACCGTCACGGTGGTTTGCAGCTGTCCCTGCTCAAAGGTCAAAGTGCCGGTCACGCTGGTGTAATCATTGTCAGCCAGAGCTGCTGTGCCATCTGCGGTGGAATAGTCTACAGTGACAGTTGATGCGGTGGGATTGGAAAGCTTAACCGTGAAAACCATGGCGGTTGTTCCGGTATCGCCTTCTGTTACCGAGACATCAGCAACGGACAAAGTCGGCTCGGTATCATTGTCCAGAATCGTGGCCTGCCCCTGATTGTCATCTATGGTGGCAAAGCTTGCCGTAGAAAGGTTCAGGAAAAACGTCTCCGTTGGTTCGAAAATAGCATCGCCCACGACCTTTACCAGCAACGTCTTGTTAGTCTCCCCCGGCTCAAACGCCAAGGTGCCTGACTTGGGCAGATAATCCAGCCCTACCGAAGCTGTCCCCGGAGCAGTACCATAATTCACCGTAACTACATGACCGCTCCGTTCTGAGAGCTTGATGTTGAAGGCAAAATCTTTGGTGCCCGAATCTCCCTCGGTGATCGTGCCATCCGTCACGGTGATCTTAGCAGCCTGATCATCATCATCCAAGATTGTGGTGTAGGCCTGAGAACGCCCGATATAGGCATTAGTTGGCGCATAGATCACCACCGAAAAACCCTCGTCCGGCTCATCGACCAAGTCGCCGATGATCGGCACATTGATAGTGGCATTGGTGACACCTGGCGCAAAAATCAAAGTTCCCGCAGTGGCGACAAAATCCTCACCACGTCTGGCTTTGCCATTAGCGGCCAAATACGCCATGGAAACCTGCTGGGTAGATACCATAGAAAGAGTGACATCAAAGCTGACGTTAGTCATCGTGTTGCCCTCTACCAACGGTAATGGATCATTGATAGTGGCGACCGGAACTGGCGGCGGCTCAACTGCCGCCAGCGAGGAAATGTAAACCGTCGTATCCAAGGCCGTATCCGATGTATCACCAACGATGAAAGTCAGCTTGTTACTCACGGAATTGGGCGCCACCAAGGCGGAGAACGTCATTACAGCTTGGCCATTTGGGGCCAAAATGCCGTTAAGTTCTGTTCCGGCGTAAGGCGTGAAAGCTGGATGGTTGATGTTCACCGGCTTGCCGCTCTGGAACGCGATATTCGTCCCGTTCAAGAAGATACCGAAACCATCCACGAAAGGTGAGTTCACAAAATCCGGATACTCCTCAGATCCGAACACCACCTGGAAGGTCACATTGTTCGAACCCGGTGCGACATCGAAATAGATATCCAACTGGGTGACATCAAAATGATCAAACGTGCCACCTGTGATCGTATCCAACAATGTCTCCTGGGCGGATGTAGCTGCCACGCCATAATCGGTGCTCAAGCCATTGATGAAATCCGGCCCGGTTTCATAATCATCCACATCACCAGAGGAGATGACGATTCCCGGTAGCGTCAATCCATAGGTATGCGGGCTGGAACCCAGCAATCGATAGGTACCCGCACTCAAACTGGCACCCAGGCGTTGACCGCTTATCTGCGCATCGCGAACGATCAATCCGCTATTGGTACTGATCAATGCAGACACAAGTTGCAGTGCATTAGTATCCGGAGTTACCACCAGATCAATGACGCCTACCAAGTCATCATCAATGATGGTGCCGACACCACCAGTTTGGATAACAGTCGCATTCGCTGAAACATTGGTCAGCTGCAGGAGGAAAGTTTCATTGAATTCCACCAAAGTATCGCCGATCACCTGCACATCCACAGTCTGGGCTGTTTCTCCCGGACTAAAGGTGACCGTGCCATTGGTAGCCACCACATCTAAGCCCACAGTTGCCGACTGGGATATGAGGGTGAAATCCACCGTGACAGGCGAGGTAGTCGGCCCGGAAAGGTTTATATCAAAGGTGATGTTGGTGTTACCGGTATTGCCTTCGACAACAAAGGCGTCAGCGGCATCCACAGTCACGAGATTGGTATTCGGTCCCAAGACCACCTGGATATCAATGAACTCATTCGGAGCAACACCACCGATCCCCACCGGGGTGATGGTGATATTGGAATTCGTGTCAACAAATGACCTGCCCACAGCCAAAGCCGCATCTTGGATACTGCTGCCCGGGGTAGTCATATCCAGAAGGTCACTGTCTTGAAGAGTATTATACCCCCAAATGATGTAAGCACCGGTGCTCATGGAGGCATTGTTGGTAAAGGAGCGTTTGCAACCTACCCAATAGTTACGTGTGCCATCCTTGGGAATCTTCAGGGCAAGTGTGCCGGTTCCCGGCGAATGATCGAAACGGCTCACACGATATGTTCCGTTGGTAGTGACGGTGATGACGTTAGTGTTCGGAATCCAGTCCAGCAGGGTCTTGGACCAAGGATTGAAATCTACCAAGGGTGTGTCGGCAAAGTTAGCTCCCTGTGTATCGTAGTCATCTCCATAGGCGATGCTCGTGCCACCCAAGTCGGCCGCATTATTACCCGTGACTTGCCAGAGGCTTCCGTGAATCAGGCCAAACGTATGACCAAGTTCGTGAGAAGCGATACGGAAATCCCATTCACCATTCGCCCAGAGATATGGCCCATTGACTTGAGCCAGACCACCATAGGTGATCTGCGAACCCGGCAAGGTATGCAATCCCGAGAACAGAACAAAAATACGATCAAAACTGGCTAGATTATAGTCTGCGCTAGCCAAGGTGCGAGCATGCGAGTGCAATAGGGCATTGGCATCGGCAACAGCATAAGAAAGTGCCGTCTGCGGCAATCGGTAAAGCTGGGTAGTAACTGTATTGGTTAGAGTTGTCTTGCCATAAGAACTGCTCGCGTACCACGGGTTTACCAAGGTGTCGGCAAGGTTTTTGACATAGGCCGCCGTATATATGGTGGGATTCGATCCGCCGCTCCGCGGATCACCCGGCAGGTCGGAAAAATCAACCCGGATGATCAACACACTTTTCAGACCTTCGGTCCAAGGGCTGCCAACTACCGTGGACGCCTGATTGCCACCTGGCTGTAAAATCGCTGATGCGGATTGCTTGGGTGCAGGTCCGAATCCGGCTTCAGCCGCCGTAAGACTTTGAACCGTTTGGTTAAATTGAGCGCGCGAACCAAACGAATAGACCTGCCCGCCTATTTGAGCCGTCACAGCCGCCGGCTGTCCTTGCGCCAGATTGACTGCAGGCATATTTGCCGCCAAAACCTCACCGGGCTCCAGCTCGCGTGCCGGACTCTCATGCAACGCCAAGACACCGCCCACCGCCACACCGTGTAGCGGGATGCCGTGTTTGGTGATCAAAGCAGAGCGGCGACCATACGAGTACGCCTCATACTTGCTGCCATTTAGGGTGACAGTGGAGTAAATGCCCTTCTGCGGGATACGAACAAACAGAGACGGGAACGCGCAATACGCATCCACGTCGCCTATTCCGGAAACCCTGGTCTCCAACTCTGCGACCACATTGGCCGGCAACCTGTTGCGAACGGAGACCGGGACACTCAAGGAGATTGCCGCCGCCGGATTGGTTTTGATCATGGCCGCGAGGATGGCCTTCCGCGTCTTGGCCAGGTCAACACCCTGACTCAACATCTGCCCCTGCACCGCCGGAGAAGCGGCTACATATTGCTCTGCCCAACTGCGGAATGCCGTCATGGCGGGGGCGGCTTGCGGGCTGCTCCAGGCACTGGCATATGCTTGAGTAGTTCCACCTTCAGCCACCTGCGCGCGGCCATCATGACCGGCCAACAAGGCGAGCCCCAGCAGCAGGCATTTCGTCAAAGTGAATCCGAAAGCAACAGATTCGCTACGTATTGTTTTCATGAAAAGACAACGCATCGCAAAAAAAGATTAAACGTGGACAGGGACAAAAATAATGCATGCCGAGCAGATACTCCAAGCACAATCTGGCGAAGCTAAAACAGCAACGCCGCCAAGGTTACCCTTGGCGGCGTTGGCACATTTTATTGCTGCCGTGCCCGATAGAACCGCAATCCACTGCCGGCACCTGACGGGTCATTGATAGTGATGATGCCATCCGCACTGGATTGAGTGCTGATCACAACCCAATCCACCAGGTTGGTTGAGGCTTCCACCACATAAGTCACGCCGGGCATACCAACCAGCGTCATGGAGACATTGCCTCCAGACACGGCGACAGAGCCACCCGACAACACCACGCCGGTCACCGTAGATACCGTAGTCGCACTGTTGTTGGAGGAGTTTAGTTCGATGTCAGTATGCGTGACAGTAGTCACATTCGTAATGCTACCCGGCAAATCCGGGGCAATTACGATTGTCGCTTGCAACTGGGAATTGACCGGCAACGAACCGATAGTCCAAATGACAGAACCCACCCCATTGGCGACAATAGCACCCTGATCTGGGTCCATCGACACCAGCGTCACATTAGCGGGCAGGCGGTTGCTAACCGTGACTCCGTTGACAGCGTTCGGGCCGCTATTGGTCACAGTGATGGTGTAAGTCAGGTTGGAACGGGCGGTCACTGGCTCTGGCGAGCGGGTCACACTCAATGCGACATCAGCCGATGGGGCTATCGTGGCCACCGTGACCAGGCTCAAGCTCCAGCCGCCGATGCTGCCCAAGTTACCTGCCTGATCATCCATGACATACAATTGCCACTGACCGTTGGGATTGGTTCCCACCAGATCCGCCAACTTGGCCGCATAAGGACCCGCCGGGGCTGGCGCCGCAAACACGTCATTCGTGGACAACGGATCAACCGGTGAGTTCAGGTAGTTGGAAGGCTTGTAAACGCCATCTGCAATCACTCCGGAGTCCGGCAAGGAAGAAGCAGCATTATCATCCAACGTGATGTTCACCCCGTTGAGGGCAAAGCCACCACCGACATCGGACATCAGCAGAACCTTGTTACCGCTCGGGCTGACCAAGAGGATATCGAAGTCATCCGGGAAGGTATGGCTCACGTTACTCAACGTGATGGTGGCCTTTAAGATGGTCCCAGACACACCGCTCACAGTGATAATTGATGGATATGTCAAGGCAGCGCCGGAATCCACCCCAGTGATGGTGGTCGAGGAGCCAGCATTTTTAGTAGCACCCAACTGGTAGGTGAATGTCACCGTTCCCAAGTTGGAAGCACCGTCTTGCAACTGTAGTGTCACGCTCAGGGTATCACCCAGATTGCCATTAGCTGTGAAGGTGAAGCTCTTCGCCACCCGTGCCCCAGAAGCGATTGCTCCGTAGGTTTGAACTTGCGGACTATTCGTGACCACTCCGCCGGTAGGCAGCAAGCTCGCGACCAAGTTCGCCGTAGCTGTCGCGCCTTTGTTCACCAACTCCAAGCTTAGAGTCACGGTTTCACCCGGATCAATCGCCCCGTTTGAAGGCGTGATACTCTCCGCCAGCAAAGAGGAAGCACCCAGATCGATGTCAGCGGACGGGCTCTGGACCGCCACGGCCAAGGTGGCAGTGTTGTTACCAGCCACTGGATCAAAGGTGCCACTGGCAGATGCCAAAGCTGTGCTGTTCACCGCTCCGGCTGTATTCGCCGTAACCACAACCTGCATGGTCAGATTGGTACCGGTCGGCACTGAGCCGAGCGAGAAGACCACAGCTCCAGAGACATTAGCTGCCGTTCCTTGCGCTGGCGTAAAGGATACCAGTGTCACAGAGCTGGGCAGAGGATTTGTAACTACCACGCCCGTAGCCGTGGACGGTCCCTTATTGGTCAGAGCGATTGTATAAGTGATATTCGCCCCCACCGTCACCGGATTGGGCGTAGCCGCCAACGAGACCTGCAGATCCGCTGAATCGGTCACTGCGGTAACAGCCGTCACCGCCACATTATTCGTGGAAACCGCATCCGCCACTGCAGAGGACGCTGTGACCGTATTAGTCAAGCTACCGGTCGTTGTCGGCGTCACTACGATTGTCAGATTCGCGACCCCATTGACCGCCAAGCTACCCAACGTCGCCGTGACCTGACTGCCAGTCCGGGAGACAACACCTTGTGAAGGCAGACCGGACACATAGTCCACTCCCGCTGGCAGGACATCCGTCAGCACCACGCTGGTGGCGGTGGACGGCCCCAAGTTCGTCAACGCGATAGTATAGGTCAGGTTATTCCCCAAGGCTACGGTCCCGGCAGGCGAGGTCGTGACCCCGACAGCCAGATCCGCATTGGCCCCAACCGTCTGCGCAAACACAATCGTGTTGTCACCAAGGAATGGATCGGTCTCGCTGCTGGCGATACCAACCGTTGCCAAGTTAGTAAAGGAACCCGCTACCGTCGGACGAACAGTGACGTAGTTGGTCACCACTGCGCCATTCGTCATGGTCCCCTGCGCCAAGACCACACGTCCGCTTGGCTGCGTCACCGCACCAGTCACCGAGTTGCTGGCGCTGATGAAGGTGAAAGCCCCACTGAAGGTGTTCGTGACAAACACACTGGTAGCCGTCGCCGGACCACGATTCGTCACCACCAAAGCATAGGTCTGATCCTGACCGATTAAGAGCGGACCAGCGGTTTGAGTTCCCGCTATGACCAAGCCAGCCGATGGATTGGCCGGGAACACCGTGGTGATGTTCAGCGACCAGCCGTTGGATATCGCACCGAAGTCACCCGTCGTGTCATCACGCACGAAGAGCTTCCATTGCCCGTTAGGATCGATTCCACGGAAAGCCGACAGGCTTGAGAAGTACGGTCCGACCGGAGCCGGCGGGCCAAACACATCGGCATCTGGTGCCGGGTAGTTAGCCGGGCGATAGCTGCCACCGTTCACGATCTGTGCGTCAAAAGGCAACACACTCGCAGCCTGATCGCTGATGGTGAAAGTAACGTTGTTCAATTTCTTGTCATTACCGGCGTCAGACATGACAACCACACCCTGACCAGTAGGTCCGACCAGCAGCATGTCGATATCCGCCGGATACGTATGAGAGACGTTGCTCAAGGTAAGCGAGACTTGATCCAAGATGCCAACCAAGCCGGACACAACCAGAGTCGAAGGATAAGGCGTAGCATCGCCCAGTGCATTGATGGTGATCTGATTAGTCGTCCCATTGAGAGTGCTACCACCCAAGCGATAACGGAGCACACCCGGATCGTAAACAATCCCGCCCGTGTCCGCCAACGGGAAGGTCAATATTAAAGCACCACCGTTGGTGCCTGTGACCCTGAAGTTGAAGGTCTTCACCGCAGAAGCATTTGGCGCCAGCGAACCGAAGGTCACATTTTGCGGCCCAAGGTTAGTCAACACACCGCCCGTACCCTGCAATGAGCCGGTAGCAGCGACCGTCGCTTGGTCTCCCAAATTCCGGAAAGTGACATTCACACTGACCTGCTCATTGATGTCAAACGCACCATTAGCCGGCCCTGGGGATTCGCTGGCAATGGACAGTGATTCCACCGCCAGATAAGGTCCAGGCCCACGCAGACCGGTCACATTGGTGACAGAATTGTTCGCCAGATTCAGGTCATTGGTCACCGAGGGCAGACCGATAGAAGCCAAGTTCGTGACCGAACGGATAACCCCATTTGTATCAAGGGCATTGATCACAACTTGATAACCCGCTGCTTTGGCCAGCACCGGCAAATCAAAGATGAGTGTCTTACCGATCGCCGTATAGGTCGGCACACTGACAGACTGCAGCTCGAGCGAGCTGGGGAGCACATTGGTCAACGTAATGCCGCTGATGTCACTTGGGCCGTAATTGGTGACCAAGACCGTGTAGCTGACCACCGTATTGGTCTTTACCGGATTATTGACAGAGACCAAGACTTCCAAGTCCGTGGCCAAATCGTTATCATCGATAGTGATGACCGTCTGCTGGTTACCCAATAGGCTCAGGCTCGGGCCGCTCAGGTTGACCAGGAAGGTTTCCGGACCTTCGATGACAAAGTCATCCTTCACCTGCACTTCGATCACTTTGTTCGTCTCGAACGGACCAAACACAACCACGCCATTGGTCTGCAAGTAGTCGAGCCCAGCTTGGGCTGTACCGTTCACCGTGGTGTAATCGATGATGAATGTCCGTGTATCCAAGCCGGATCGGGTGACAGTCAACTGCAAGGTCGTTTCGCTTTCCGTGACGTTGAGTGATGCGGCCGAGAATCCGATGGTCACATCATTATCATCTATGACCACTGTCGCGGTTGTATTACCCAAGGTCGCCCCACCACTCGGATTGGAAAGGTTCACCGTGAAGGTCTCACCATCATCCTGCAAACCATCGTCCAATGTGGAGATGTTGACGACCTTACGGGTCTCACCATTGGCAAAGGTCACCAATATATTGGTCGTGGTGTAATCTGAACCGCCAAAAGCAGTTCCATTCACAGTGGTCAGGACGGCTGAAACGATTCCGGAGCTTCCGTTTGTGCGCACAACCACAATCTGCGCAGGTTGTGATTCCACCACGTTGTATGTATCCAGTTCAAAGGCGATGATACCGGAGCTGAAATCATCATCTATGATATTCAAGACGGAATTCGTCACTCCGGGCAAAGCTGAGCCGATAAAGTTCGTCAACTGAAGACCGACTGTCTCAATCCCCTCAACCAGGGTATCATCAAGCACGGGAATCAGAACGAGCTTGGTGGAGGAATCACCAGCCGCCCAAGTCACATCATTTGTCACCGGTGTGTAATCCGAGAAAGGAATGGCACTTCCGATTGTGGTCTCAAGCCGGACTGCCACCGGGTCATTGCTGCCGCCAGTGCGAGTCAGGCTGATGATGGCATTACCACCATTCTCAGCCACCACGTAACTAACTGAACTGAATGATATGACGCTCTCATTGTCCACAATGACCACCGGCACATTAGTGCGTGAGGCCAGCAAGGCGCCATCCAATACAGGCGTGCCGCTGACATCATTCGTGGGGTTTTGCATCTGGATATAGAATACCCGGTTAGCATTGGTAAGCGCAGGCAGGTCATCGATTATCGGCAGACGCAGTTCCTTGGTAGTCTCACCTTCGGCGAAGTTCAAGGTCGTCAAGGTCCCTGTGTAATGCACTGCATTGGTAGCTGTCCCATCCAGAGTAAGGACATCAACAGAGGTGGCTTTGGCCGTGCCGAGCAAACGGGAAACTGTGATCCCCACAGTTGCCTCGTTTTCATTAACCAAGAACTGGCTGTTGGCAAACTGGAACACTCCGGAACCTGAATTGGTGCCATTGTTCAGACGGGCCAAACTCGGGCGGGACTGCCCATCCACCACTTGGAATCCGCCGCCGATCAGAATCTTGTTATCAGGCTGCAGTATCAGCGTGTTGATGAAGCCATCAGCTCCCGTGCCGAAATTGATGGTCGGATCGATCGCACCGCTGGACAGCAAACGGACAATACGGTTGTGAGGCACCCCGTTGAACTCCGTGAAATTACCACCGGCAAAAATCTTTTGGTCCGGCTGGATGGCCAAGGTAAAGACCGAGTCATTAAAGCCGGTGCCAAAACCGGTGAACACCGCCGAGTCGATCGCACCACTGGGCAGCAATCGCACCATATAGTTGTAAGGCGTGCCATTCACGGTTGTGAAAGCACCGCCTACAACAATCTTGAGGTTCTGCTGCTGGGCCAGTGCAAAGACCGAGTTGTTGAAACCCGTACCCAAGTTGGCAGCAAAAGAAGTCACCAAGGCACCCGTAGTGCTCAACCGGGCCAGTTTGGCGGCAGCCACATCGGAGAAGAGGTTAAACTCACCACCCACCACGATGTCACCATTTTCCAGCAGGAGCATCGCGTTCACCGGACCGTCTGCGCCAGAACCGATGGCGAAGCTGGTATCAAACGAGCCGTCGGCATTTAAACGGGCCGCGAAATTAGCCGTGTTTCCGTTCACCATGTTGAAGTCACCACCCAGCAAAATCTTGCCGTCTGCCTGCAACTGCAGGGTATTCACTGGGGCGTTCGGTCCCTGTCCGATACTGAATGAATTATCGACCGTTCCATCAACATTGAGCCGGGCGATGTTATTGACCGGCACACCATTGATCGAATCAAACCGTCCACCGACGACAACACGACCGATGTTTGTACCGTTCGTGTAGATAACGATGCTACGAATCGTAGCGTTACCTCCACCCAGCGTCACAGAACCTGAATCGAAACCGGTAAAAATACTTCCGTCCAAGTTCAATTGCGCTGCATTGGAGCGGCTCAATGAATTAACCGTGCGGAAATCACCCACCAAACTGATGCGATTGGTGCCTGGCCAGATGGCTAGCTGATAGACCGGACCATCGGCTGACGGCGTGAACGCCTCATCCAGACTACCGGCTTTGATTTCGTCATCCAGGATGACACCCACGGCCTGATCCAACGGGGTCACGCCACTGGTGGCGAATATCAAGCCACCTGTCGGATTGGACATCGTGACCAGAATGGTCTCATCTGCTTCCACGAACGTATCGTTGACCAAGGTGATTTTGTTGGTGACCGGCCCGCCAACACCATCTGCCCAAGTCACCGTTATCGGAGCCCCCACAAAACCCGTGTAGTCAGCCGGATTGGTCGCGGTCCCAGGGCTCAGCGCAAGATCAACAGAGACTGCGCCGGTCACACCATTCGTGCGCTCCACCACAATCTCCATCTCCAGTGCACTTTCAAGTGCTGTAAAGACCGGTTGGCTGAAGACCACAGTGCCCGGCAGAGAGGTCGTGTTCAAGATGCTGACATCAGTGGTAGGAGTCCCGATGCTTGGTCCATTACCAGGCAAAGGATTGCTCAGCACGATTTGCAGGGTCTCGGTGGGTTCCACCAAGTTATCCGTGAGCGTGGTGATATCAAAGGTCTGCGCGGTCACCAGATCCGGGAAGGTTAGTGTACCGCTCGCAGCTATGAAATCAGCTCCTACAGTCGCCGTCTGGCCGACCAGCACATAATCCACAGTGACCGGCTGATTGGTCGTGCGCCCAGTCAGGTTCACTGTGACCGTAGCCGTATCACCTTCGGTGATCGGCGCGACCGCGCTGACATTGAACTGGCCGAAGATAGCAGAGTTGTTGTTAACGATGGTCACGGTAGCGGGATTCGGGAAGCCGATAACAGCCCCACCGGTCGCGTTGGACAATTGGACTTGGAACGTCTCATTCGTCTCCCCGGCATCATTGTCAGGTAAAATCCTCACATTGATGAACTTCACCCTTTCACCATCCGCAAAGGCTAATGACCCGTTGGTATGGATGAAATCGACCCCGGCGGCAGGAGCCACCCCACCGACTGCATCTCCAGTAGTAACAGTATTGTAGGAAACCGAGATCGTACCGGAGCTGCCGTTGGTCCGGACAACGCCCAAGGTGACCACCGCTCCGTTTTCATCAATCGTATAGCCTGCTTGAACGAACTGCACCACGCCAGGCGCAAAGTCATCATTCAAGATCGACACCGTAGTCATCGAGCCGCTCGGCCTCACCGCACCATCACCTGTGATAAGCGTAAGCCCGATAGTGAAACTCTCCGCACCTTCGTCAATCGCATCGTTGACGATAGGTATCGCGATGGTCTTGTTCGTCTCTCCCGGCTGGAAGGTTAGCACCGTGCTGGTAGCCGTGAAGTCATTACCAGCCACCGCAGTTCCATTGGTCGTGACCATACGCACCGTCAAAGTTCCAGTGATACCGCCAGTGCGTCCAATACCAACCAACACTACGCCCGCGGGATCATTTTCATTCACACTAATGAGGGTCTTATTGAAGAAGACAAAGCTATCATCATCTACAATGCGCAATTGGGCAACAGACTGATTTCCCAAGCCAAACGGCGGCGCAGCCGTAGGGTTGCTCAGCAAAAGACTCAACAACTCATCACCTTCAATCACCGTATCTTGATTGATGGTGATGCGAACTTCCTGGAAAGTTTCTGCATTCGGGAAAGCAAGTGCCTGACCCGCTACTGCCACATAATCTGAAGCATCAGCTTTACCCGCACCTGCAGGTGTCAAATTAGCAGTGTCCATTTGTACTCCGACAGAGCCCGTGGTTCCGCCCGTGCGCCGTACCAAAATGACGGCGTTGGTCTCACTTTCGCTGACCGTGTACTCCGGCACGGTAAATTCGAGGTAGCCTGGGCCATCAATCACACCGCCGAACAGGCGGACCAGATAGTTCCGGGATAATCCGGCAAACTGAGTGAACCCACCGCCCAAAATGATCCGCCCATTCGAGGGCTGGACCAAGATGGAAGACACGAAGGAATTGGCCCCAGCGCCAAAGTTGATTTTGGGATCGGGCGTGCCATCGCTGTTCAGTCTGGTAACCCGGCTACGAGTGACACCTGAGAATCGGGTAAAATCACCGCCGACCAAAATCTTACCATCAGGTTGAATGGCCAACGAGAGCACCGGCTGATCACCACCGACACCCGGATCAAAAGTGGTATCCAAGGCACCATCAGCCAGCAAACGGGCAATAAAGGGCCGTGATGTGCTGCCCACTTGCAAGAAATTACCGCCAACCACAATCCCACCGTCACTTTGCACCGCGATGGCACGAACAGTGCCATCAAGTTTATTAGCCGTGGAAAAGCTGGTGTCCAGAGAACCATCGCTGTTCAAACGGGCAAGATAAGGATAGTTCGTGTTTTGATTCACCGCGGTGAATTCACCGCCGATCAAAACTTTGCCATTCGGCAATATGGCCACAGCATACACCGTCCCATTAGGGCCAGTCCCGGTGCTGAAAGTGGTATCCACGGTGCCATTAGTGTCCAACCGGGCTACACCCGGGCGGTTAAAGCCACCAACGGAGGAGAACTCACCCACCACCACCATCTTACCATAATGCGCTGAATCAGAATGCAAACCAATGGCATAGATCGGATTGTCCGCACCTACGCCTGGGTCAAATGAAAGATCAAGCACGCCATTTACATTCAAACGCGCGATGCGACTGCGGCTCACACCATTGTAGTTGGTGAACAAACCACCGATCAAAATGCGTCCATCCTCTTGGAGCACAATGCTGCGCACCGTGTTGTTAGGGCCATTGCCAATGGTAAATAGCGGATCCAACTGCCCCGTCTTGTCCAAGCGGGCAAGGCGCGAAGAGGTGATGCCGTTCATCTTGGTGAAGTTGCCACCCACGATGAGTTTCTCATCCGCCTGCAAGGTCATGCCGTAGATAAAGCCATCCGTCCCGGCCAATGGATTGTAGGTGGTATCCACTGAGCCGGCCGGTTCGTTTACGGTTTCATTGTCCACAATGGTCAGCGTGGTGTTGACCACAGTGCCCAAGGAGGCATTGATCGGCACTTGAAGGGCCAGATTGACCGTCCGATTCGCGTTCTGTACTGGAGCCCCTGCATCATCGACGATACTCACAATGACATTCGTGCTTGTGACACCCGGTTGCATGGTCACTGTGACCGGGGTGAAGCTGTAATGTGTGGGCGAGACCGCAGAGCCTGTCCCTAAATCCACCACATTCACCATAACAGTCTCCGAACTGCCGGCCGTGCGGGTGATGGTGACGATGGCGTTACCACCGTTTTCACTGATCGAGAAATTCGCCGAAGCAAACTGTAGCGTGCCATAACGATCAGTATCCGCGATCTCAACAAAAATCGGGTTCGGATTACCAATCGGTAACGCCAAGTTATCAGAAACACGTTTTGCCCCGCTGAGTTGCACTGTGAAATTCTCGATCGACGATTCCACCAAGCCATCAGCCAAGGTGGCAACCGTGAAGCTCTTCGGTGTTGTATCAAGGTGGTTCCAAGTCAAAGTCCCTGACGCCGCAACGTAATCGGAACCCTGGCCCGCGGTTCCAGCAAAAGTGGCGTAGTCAACTTGGATGGCACCAACGTTACCACCAGTACGCTCCACCGTGATGGTAACAGTTGAGCCCTCGGTCACAGAGTACTTGGTGCTGGAGCTGAACCGCAAAGTACCATTGGAGAAATCATTATCATAGATCACCAAGCGAGACAGGTTTTGTACTGCCTGGGCAGTGTGCGTACCAATACCCGTAGTGGTAAGAGTGACCGGCGTGTCACCAGGAGCCAACGCCACTTGGATGGTATCAGCATCAATCACGAGCGCATAGTAGCTCGTCCCCGTCGTCAAGCCGCCCGGCAAAGTCCCGGAGGAAATGAACTTGAGTTCCGTATCGTTATACAGGCCATGTCCAGGTATGGAGATCTGGCTGGTGCCGGTGTTCACCGCTGCCGGAAGGAAAATCTGATCCCGGGTGCTGAAGCTCGCTCCTGGGCTGAGATTGTAGAGATAGAGGTTGATGCTTTCATCCGTCTCCGTGGTCACGTCGTCAGTGATCGGAATGGTGAAGGAAAGATTCGTCTCACCCGGGCCGAAGGTTAAGCGGCCAAAGACGCCGGTGAAGTCGGCAGCTTGCGACGCTGTCTCTTCGATGTCACCGCCGACCAATCCCAAGTGTTCCGTGCTGAGATAATCCACGGAAATGGAGCG
>CAZRGY010000003.1:0-32962 GCA_964599715.1 uncultured Verrucomicrobiota bacterium
TCAGTTCTAACGATTCCGCATGGAGCCAACTGAACTTGGTCGGTATCAGCAAAGTATCAGATTGGCTCTTGTTTACCGGAAGCGCTCCCACAGTTTGGTGTAAGCTTTTACCAGTTCTGGCGTGGTACGAACGGATGTCTCGAGTTGCTTGTTCAAATGATCAAGCAGCTCTATGTCTTGATCCTTTATCTCTGTCCAAAGCAACAAAGGCAATGTGTTCAAAAGCCTTTCACGCGGATACCGGAATGCGCCGCCCCCCTTGAATATCCCCTTCCGAAGGCGAATGAAGTTGATCGCCAAGTTTTTCCACCATTTGGTTTCTGGACATTTATTCCGCTGGCAATACGCATATCCTCGGACCGTGCCAAAAGCGTCTCCCAAGCGGCGCCCTTCCAACCAAAACCACACCTGCATGGCCAAATCTGAAAGCTCGATGAAGAGCGACTGACATTCCTTCTCGCTCATGTGATTTCGATGCGGATGCAGTTTGAACTCCACACCCAAAACATGATGCCGTTGGACCGCCGCCAGGCCCGGGAAGTCCGGAAGGGACAACAACTTCCTGACCCGCTCACCCCGCTCCACACAACTGCTATGATAGCGCCCGCATACTGTCAGCAAGACATCCCCCAAGGCCAACTGCACTTTGGCCAGGTTTCGTTCTGCAAAATCAGTCTGCAGAGATCCCGATTGCAATCGCTCCTTGATGAACAGCAACCCCGTGCAACGATTCATCAATAGACGCGTCGCTTCAGCCAATGGAATGCTTCCCGCGCTGAGATGATGTCGGCATTGGTTTAACAGATCCTCTTGACCGTAAAGCCATTTGTGCCCCACAGCCAGATCATGGTAAAACATGCTCGTCCCGCTCCGGCGAAACTTACCCAAGGACAGTATTTTGAAATCGACATCGATACCGGCCCGTTCGCCCACCTCCACACCTAATCGTTGTAAAGCTACGCCATATTTTTCCTCATTGAGCCAGCTCACCCCGGAAAGAAAGATGTAAAATTCAAGATCGTTAAAAAGTGCATCGTGCCCCTTTTCATGCAAAACGCCTCCTTCTCCCCTTCCGTAACCACCGCCCAACAACACGGCCTGCAATTTCCCAGCCGGCACAAACTTGCCTAGCCCGGCCATGACCCATTGGCAGATTTGCCGGATTTGGTTTTCTATCTCTTTACTGCCATCCCTTGTGAAATAATGTTCCGTCGATGAAACTGCCCCTTGAGTTTCGAACAATGGTTTGGTCAAGGATGAGTCTAAGGTTTCCATTATTTATTGGCACTTGGGATCGTGGTTGGATGACTGCCTCCATTATCCGCTCCATGATAGACCTGCCACCCTTCTCGAAACCCCGCATACTTAGCCTTGCGCTGCAGCCAACGGATACAGACTGCATGCGGCCATTCAGCCAAGCGTCTCTGGCGTGCACAATAGGCAAGGTCTTTTCGGGCATCGTTAAGCCAGCCACCCAAAACTTTGACCGGCCAGCTGAAATCACCGGCATTACCAGTCCAGACCCCGGCCAGCGCTTTCCCTTCACCGAAGCTCCGCTTGGAAGCTTGCGCCTCGGTATAGTTATGTGAATGCAACACCCTGGATTCAGGCACAAACATAACTCGATAACCTCGGGACTGACACCAACGTGTATATTCATCATCCTCCGAATACTGAAATCGGTCGCTGAAACCGCGCTGCAACCAGACATCTTTTCGGATGCCACTGCTCGCCATGCTAAAAAAATGGTCCCATCTGACTGCTTCACGTTGGGGACCAAAGCACCGTTCATAGTCATGCGCAAAAACTGCCTTGCAGTCTGCTCGAGGCGTCTGTCGCCCATAGACAGCCGCCACCTGCGGATTCTGCAATGCTTCAACCAGCGGACGCAGCCAACCATTACCCTGGGGAGTGGCATCCGCATTGAGGAAAATGCCGAATTCTGATCGTGAGTTTTCCATGCCCCAATTCATTACTCGGGAAGGATTATAATCCTGAGGGAGTATTTGCCTTAATAACCTGGGATTAGCCTGCCGTAACAGGTCGATTGACCCATCGGTGGATCCAGAATCGATGACAATCAATTCCCAATTCCGATACTCCTGCGCTCTCAATGCAGGTAAGGTATCCCGCAAAGCCCATGCCTCATTGAAGGATCGGATGATGATGGTGACCAACGGCGCATCCGTTTGCATGGGTTAATCTAACTTGCAAGTCGACTCCCCCTCTATGGGGTCTACTCCTGATCTCCCATGAGTAGTTAGCCCACTACCTCAAGGCTCCGTTTTTCTTTTACCTGTCTGAAGTTGATCATACAAAACCAAGAACCTCTCTGTGCCAATGAAGTAGCCATGCGAAATTACTCTCATCTGTCTATCGGCATCCTCGCATGGAACGAGGAAACGGCCATTGAGGACGCGCTGGAATCATTGTTCCAGCAATCGCTCTTTGAAAATCTGGCGGCTCGAAATATTACAGCAGAGATCATCTGTATCGCCAATGCATGCACGGACCGCACAGCAGAAGTGGTTGACGCTTGTTTTCAAAGACAACAAAGCAACCATAAATTCAACCACACTTTCACGACTCTCACAGTAAGCATACAGGAGCGAGGCAAGACAAACGCCTGGAACCTCTTCGTCCACAGGCTCTCAGGCAAACGGACAGCTTTCCTGTTCCTCATGGACGCCGACATCCTCATCACCGGTCCGGACACTCTCTGGAACATGTACAAGACCCTACAGAACCACCCCGAAGCTTCTGTCTCCGTGGATCAACCAATCAAAGATATTGCCCTAAAGGAGGATCAAAATCTGTTCACCCGGATCTCTCTGGCCACTTCAAAAATGACTCAAGCCGGAGGGGCTCAACTGACTGGTCAGCTTTACTGCATACGATCCAGTATTGCTCGAAGCATTTTCCTGCCCCGCGACTTGATCATAGAGGATGGGTTCATCAAGAATTTGGTTTGCACTGATTTTTTGACTGCTCCCTCTAACCCGGCACGTTTGATCAAAACCCCGGATGCCGCTCATGTATTTGAGGCTTACATGTCACCTCTTGCCATCCTGCGCAACCAAAAGCGGCAGATGATTGGCCAAACTATACTTCATTTACTGGTCGATAAGGAATTGAAACACGTTGCCACCTATAGTACGCCAGATTTTTCAGCCTATCTTAAGGAGCGCGAGCAGAAAGATCCTGATTGGCTCAAGAAACTGATTGGCGAACACATCAGTAAACTTAACTTCTTTTGGCAGATCTTTCCTGGCGTTCTCTCATTTCGGTTCAGCAGGCTTGGCGCACTTTCACCGTTAGCGAGATTGCGCGCGTTGCCAGCAGTCTTCATTGGTTTCCTAGTTACTTTGATTTCTTCATGGCAGGCCTATCACTTTCTCCGAAGAGGCTACACAACCTACTGGCCAGACACCCGCAACTTGGCGCTTAAAAAACTTCCTCAAACCAAAACATCTCAGGCAATTTGAAAAACTGCTAAGATTTAATCACAACATAAAGGATCAATTATGCACGGCACTCTCACACAAAAAGTCAGCCGCCTCGTCTGCGATTTCGCCGCACACCCAAATCATATATCACGGTATGTGACCAAAAGTATTCTACCGGGGAAATCACCGCTGGATATGGAAATCCCATGGTTTTCCTATGCAGCCATAGATTTTCTGGAAACTTATCTGACTACCAATATGACGGTCTGTGAGTATGGCTCCGGCGGTTCAACTCTGTTTTTAGCCAGGCGGACAAAATCCGTTTTTTCAATCGAAAATGACGTCAAGTGGTCAAACTTGGTTCAATCAATTTTGCTGAAGAAAAACATCCACAATGCGACAATCAGCTTGCACCCATACGATTTCAAGAATCCGGTCGATTTTGAACAATCCGATTACTTGAATGCCATTCCAGAAGAGAAATTTGACGTGATCGTGGTCGATGGCATGGAAGAATGGATTCCGGTCCGTCCCACCTGTTTTAATCACGCCGAAACCCGCATCAAACCCGGTGGCATCATCATAGTAGATGATTCCTGGCGTTATCTGGCACTCAGAAGCATAAACCATGCTCGTGATGTTAAGGTATTTGAAAGTGTAGGGCCTTGCCGACCAGGCGTCACCAGCACCGATATCTACTTCTATTGAGAACCGATGGAATCCAAGGATTTCATTGGGCTGGGCATTGCTTTTATAGCTCTGCTGTTTGGCACCACGCTTTGCTGCGTGTCACGAAGAGCCCGTGAACTTGCCTTCTTTGGTCTGGCGGCTGGTACAGTCATCACAGACCGTGTGGACATCAACTTTCTCAGCCACTATTGGTATCGGGGCACCACCCGTGGCATTGAATTCTCTTTTCTGGATGTATTGGCCATCAGCCTGCTGATCGGCCAACTCTTTTATCTTCTCACCACCAAGGCTCGCCTCTTTTGGCCGGCTAGCCTTGCTTTCATGTTGGCCTATTTTGCCTTTGCAGGCCTCTCCATCCTGTTCGCCGAACCCAAAATCTATGGATTATTTGAACTCTCAAAAATGTTCCGGTGCATTATTGTTTTCGTAGCGGCAGCCTTGTTTATCCGTGGCGAACGGGAACTTTCTATTCTCATATTGGCTTTGTGTTGCGTTGTCGGATTGGAAGTCATGCTTTCGCTCAAACAACGTTACTTCGACGGCATTCATCGAGTTGCTGGTACTTTGGAGCATCCCAATAGCCTGTCGATGTATCTATGTCTGGTCGGCCCAGTGCTGGTTGCGGCTTATACCTCCTCCCTATCCAAACACATCCGCGCTTGCTGTTTAGTTGCCATTGCGGGTGCAAGCATTGCCGTTCTGCTCACGCTTTCACGGGCGGGAATCCCCATCTTCATCTTCGTCATGCTAAGCACGCTGGCATTCTGTGCGTCATGGAAAATCACTATTCAAAAAACCGCAATCGGCATGATTGTCCTGTTGGGTCTTTCTATTCTGACTTATAAATCATGGGATACGATGCGGGCACGTTATGGAGAGGCCACCTTTCAGGAGGAATACCTGGATACCGAAAAAGAAGGTCGTGGCGTTTATCTTCGCATCGCTCGCTCCATCGTCACTGAAAAGCCATTCGGTGTTGGCCTCAACAACTGGTCTTATTGGGTAAGCAAACATTACGGTGAAAAGGAAGGTCTGGATTACGAAGATTATGACCGTTTGGAAGCTCAACCCGACAAAGCCAGCCTTGTAAGCTTCCACTATGCTGCACCTGCCCATAATCTGCTTGCCCTGACCATTGGTGAATTGGGCGTGTTCGGCGTATTCCTCTTCTTGTTGCTTTGGCTGCGGTGGTTCTATATGGGCCAGGCATTTCTTTGGCATAAGATCACCACCAATACTCAAAGACTATCTGTGGGAATTTTTTTGGGGTTGATCGGCGCCTTTTTGCAAAGCGTTACCGAATGGGTCTTTCGGCAGACAGCCATCGCCTTCACCTTTCATCTGTTGGTGGGAACGCTGGCCAGCCTCTATTATTGGAACCACTCCGCGCGAACACTTGGCATCAGTAAGCGCCACACTTCGGTTCATCACCAGACGGAAGAGCACGCGCTGATATCTGTCGAAAAAGGAATGTGACCTATGCGCATAGCCCACGTCTTGCGAAAGTATAATCCAGCTGAATGGGGAGGCACTGAGACAGCGTTACAGAGACTTTTCAGCTCCCTACGCAATCATGAGATAAACTCAGTGGTTTACTGCCCGAAAATTGATGACGGACAACTTCCAGACCCTTTCAGAGAATCCGGTTGTGAAGTGAAACGTTTCCATGCCTGCGTGCCCGTCTGGGGACTCTCACATCAACGCCGTTCTCAACTTGTCTCCGTAGGTGGAAATCTCATGTCATTTGATTTGCCCGGTTGGCTTTGGATGGATCGAAGCATCTCGCTGGTTCACTCTCATAGTATGGGCCGTCTCGGAGGGATAGGCCGTATGGTGGCCAAGCGTCGAAAAATCCCATTTGTGATCTCTATCCATGGAGGGCTTTTGGATTTACCAGACAGCCTCAAGGCTAGCTTTGGGCATCCACATAGCGATGGGGTCGAATGGGGCAAGGCTTTCGGATTCCTGCTTCGTACCAGGCAATTGATAGATGATGCCGATGCGATTGTTACCTGTAACTTACGCGAAGCGCAAATGTTGCAAGCGAAACATCCGAAGCAACGTTTCATCACCCAGCCACACGGCGTTTCTGCCGACCTGTTTCGTGTGAACCATCGCGACGCCGCCTTGAAGGCATTTCCTCAAATACAATTTAAAGAAGTTCTGCTCTGCATCGGTCGCATTGATCCTGTAAAAAACCAAGGGTGGCTGGTAAAAGAAGCTCCCACATTCTTCCAGCGCCATCCCAATTCCGTTCTGGTTTTACTAGGCGCATGCACCGATGAAGCCTACGGCGAGGAACTCAGCCGCGACATCAAGCGACTTGGCCTGGAAGATCGCGTTTTACTTTTCGGCGGATTCCAGCCGCAAGACTCCCGGTTGATTGGGCTTTTGCAACTCTCTCAGGTTGTTATCGTTCCTTCTCTTTCTGAAACATTTGGCATCGTCATATTGGAAGCATGGGCTGCCGGAGCACCCGTGATCGCCAGTCGCACCACAGGTGCATTGGCTCTGATCAAGGAAGGACATAACGGTTGGCTGTTTGATCTTAATCAGCCCGCTCAATTCCATGCCGCTTTAGATGAAGCACTTCAGAAACCTGAACTGGCTGGCCGGTATACCGCCAATGGAACCCGCATGGTGATTGAGACTTATGATGCCGAGGCACTCGCTTGTAAGATGAAGTCTTTCTACGAAACTTTAATTGAGGAAAAGAAATGCGCTACGTGATTATCCGCGACGACGATACCAATGCCTTCACGCCGGCTATTTGTCTGGAGAAACTTTATCGCCCTTTTCTGTCACGCGGTCTGCCGGTAAATCTAGCCGTGATACCTTCAGTCCGCAGCAATGTCACCATGCCGGATGGCAGGCTCGAAGGCTACCTGTTTGATAAACATGATGAGGCACCAGCATTTGCTCCGATAAACAGCAATCCCGATCTGGTTAACTACCTCCACAGCAACGGTGGATTTAAAATAGTTCAGCACGGATGCCATCACGACGCTTGGGAATTTGATCGCCAGGATCGGAAAGAAATCAACCTGCGACTTGACCATGGTCGACGCTGTTTGCAAGAAGCCGGCTTCGCCGTTCCAGACACTTTTGTCGCTCCGCATGATAAACTTTCGGCTGCCGCTTACCTGGAACTGGCAAAACGATTTTCCATCATTTCCACTGGTTGGTATGAGATTGGTCGCTTGCCTGTGAACTGGTGGCCACGCTTTTTTCTGAAAAAGCTGACCCGCAAACCACATTGGCAGATCCAGCGCACTATTCTTCTCTCGCATCCAGGATGCTTACTATCATGCTACCGACCATATGAAAATATGTTGGCTTCGATTATCAAACAAATAGAAACCAGAGACGTAACTGTGTTGGTCACTCATTGGTGGGAATACTTCAGAAATCATGTCCCGAATCAGCGATTCATCGAAGTTTTGCACCAGACGGCTGCCTATCTGGCAAAGCGCAAAGATTTGAAAGTAATTTCGTTTAGTGAACTTGCAGCGAGCACACTGCGGTGAAACAGGACTTAATGCGTTTTGATTGGGTTTAGGTCAAAACGTGTAGCTGTCTAAGCCGGAACTGCTTCAGCCTGCAGCTCTAGATGCGCAGCTTGATTGGCAGCCTTCGCAGCTCGGGCATCGCGCTCCATCAACTGATAAACATGTGGTATGGCACTTATTCCTTCGGGTAATTCAGGTTGATTCGTGAATATGGAAGCAAAACTGTGCTTGTCATCAGGATGGTAACCATGCATGGCTCGGATAGGCCGCTCACCCATGTGGCTAGGAACAATCAGCACCCCCTCTTGCAGCAAGAAAATCAGCTCTCCGAATTGCCGATCCGGGAAAAAAGTGCCCAATTCAATCAATTCCTCATCGGTCATGATTTTGCCTTGCCGTATTGCTGACAATGCATTGGTCACCGCCCGCTTGGCCTGCTGATTGAAGAACCAGAACCGCGCCATAGTGGAATCATAAACCACGGCATAGTCCTCCCCTATCTTCAGCGGTAATTTCTTTATGACTGATTGCAAATCTAGAAGTTCGTCGCAATTGGCCATGCCGTGATCACTAAAAACATATAGCCTGACCTCATCGTAGTTATCCTTCGCTACCTTCATCAATTTCTCCATCCGCAACTCGTAGCCTCTTAACTTCTCAGGCACTTGTGGGGATCGGTTGCCCACACGATGCATGAGTCCATCCAAGTCCGGCCAATACAGAAAAGCGAAATCAATGCTTTGCTTTTGGATATCCGCCAGCAGGTCATCCAGGTTCTGTAGTTCCGTCTTTTGCGGGCTGCTGACGTGATAGGCTATGCTTTCCTTATCTAGCACATCGAATATGTTCTGACCTTGATTCATCCCACCTGGTTGCAACGGACTTTTTTTCTCAGTGAAATCAAACAGCGAAATATGCTCGAACGGAATGTTGTATAAATCAAAGTAACCCTTGTATCCCAACCGAAACCGCACGTACTTGCTTAACCAACGACGAAAGATTCTCCTGCCAGTCAGTGCCTTTGGCAACCAGCTCAGCTTCCGCAGAAACCGAAACGGCGAGTTCACGGGATCGTACACAAAGTAACACCAGTTCCTGTGGTGAGAAGGCCATTTCCCGGATAAAATCGAAGGGATGCACGCTGAACTGTAGCCAAACACCGAAGCAAGCTTGTTACGCGTTGGGGCCAGTAGCTGCATGAACGGATCGTTCTTTACTATTTCCCAGCCACACGCATCGATAAATACAAACAAGGGTAATATTTTTTTCTTCATCTATCTCTCCTGATCAGATTAAAGACTTAAACTAAGCCTTCGGCGGTATGCGCAGGACGTTTGACAATCTCAAAGATACGATGCATACGAGTGAGCTCGATAACCTGCTGGACAGAAGTCTGCGGATTTAACAGTCGTAGCGGGACTTCGCCATGCCGGTTACATGCGGTCTTGTGCACGAGAAGCAAGGCACCAATCCCATGACTGTCCACGCGGTCAACCTCAGAAAAATCCACTTCGATTGCTTTCAACTCTGGCGACATCGCCGCCTGCACCTTCTCCCTAAAAAGACCGGCGTTAGCCGCGACAAGGTGTTTGACTTGGTTGACCGTTAGAATGCCATCTCGTTGTAGTATATTCATATCATCATGCTGTCCTAGCCCTGACCATCCAACTCTGGATACGGCTCCGGAACAGGAGCCTGAACTTTCATGCAAGAGCCTATTCCGTTAATAGACCGGATTATCACCACTTGGTAAAAAATAGAAAAATCGAGCTGCCAATCTCCCATCATTGAGTAATAGCAAGCATGTGCCCGCGCTCGATCGCCAAAAAGATCGATGCCTTTCTCAACATCTGCCAGTGATATCACTCCCATAGGCACTGCAAGCCATAGTTTCTCGTGCTCGTGCCCCAAATCTTCTACCTGTCGCGGTGTTAAAGGCCGATTTCCGATAAAGGCAAAGCGACCACAAACTGCTTCCCAAAGCTGTGGCCACCGCCTGACCCAGCCATAACGACTCGGCACCTCAAAATACCTCAGCACCCCGCCTGTTCGATCAAAACGCTTGGGACCTGGTATGACTGCGATTCTGGCATTCCAGTAAGGCCCGCCCTTGATAAGGGAATGAGCCATTGAAAAAAAGGCGAACGGCGCGATTCCGGTTAATATGAGGCCTGCCAAAATTCTTCCACCGATGGTTGCCGCCGGCCATTTATTTGCCGAATCATTCAAAGCGCTCAAAAGAAACTTATCGGCGACTTTGACCGTAGCTCCATCAATCAGGCGTGTGAGTGTATCTGCCCACGCGATCGAGTCTTTGATATCCGTCCATTCACCGACCAAAGTTTCACTAAATACGATGCTGTTACCAATCTCCGCACCTCGCTCAACACAAACGCGGTCTTCAATTATTGCCAGTGGCCCCACAACAGCATCCGCTTCAATCTTGACGTCATTGCCGATCCAACAAGGGGAAAGCAGTTTGACCGAAGCAGCCAAGGAAACATGCATACCTATCCAGACCCCCGGCGCCATCTCCTTCATCCCAACCCTAGCGGATTCTGTCGCTTGCGACATCAATTGCAAAAGTGCTGCAAACCACGAGTTATAGTCTTCAAAAAGTTTACACCCAGGCAAAGAAGGCATGGAATCCATTACTTCTACGCAATCCACTGGCCCAGCATTGGCGACAAACGATATGGCTTCTTCAATTCCCATCTCCCGGACAACTGGCCACACTTCAACCCTCACACCATACTTTTGGCCCTCTACAACATAGGCTCGCACCATGTCCGGCCGGTCAGCAGCCAGGATCACAACCTCGGAAACTTTTCGGTCTGCCAAATGTTCCAGCCAATAATCAATCAGAGGTTTTCCCAACATGGGCACCAAAACTAATGGCACGGAGTCATGGAGGCATGCCACCCCTAGACGTTCTCCCGGGCAGATCAAGATTGCCTTCATTTCAGCAAGCTCCCTTTCTAAATAAAACCGCCGGGACAGTCTTGAACAGGATCTTGATGTCCCCCCAGAAACTCTGACTTTCGATATACTCCACATCCAACTTAACCTGCCCTTTGAAATCTATCTCACTTCTTCCTCCTATCTGCCAAAAACAAGTCAATCCGGGTTTGACGACCAGACGTCGCCGATCAGAGAACGTGTAGAGCATGACCTCTCTGGGCAAAGGCGGGCGCGGCCCAACCAAAGACATATCACCAAGTAAAACGTTGTAGAACTGGGGGAATTCATCGATCGAGAACATCCGCAACCACTTGCCAATTTTGGTCAACCGTGGATCATTTTTGAGCTTAAAAGTTACTCCCTCTTTATGCTGGTTACTTTCCAGAAGTGCCGTCAACCGGGCCTCGGCATCCAGGCACATAGAGCGGAATTTAAACAACTTGAACTCACGGCCATCTTTACCCACACGCGTTTGGCAGAAAAACACCGCCCCCCTGTCCTCCAGCATGATAAGCATTCCAACAATCAAGAAGAGAGGAGCCAAGAGTATCAACGCCATAAAGCTGATTACGACATCCAACAACCGCTTGCTTGCCTGCGGGCTATTAAGAAAATTCCGCCAGATTATTCGTCTCCACATGGCACAGAGTTTCGTGCGCCATCGGCCCAACGGATTCTGGGTCGCAGTAAATTGTTCAATCAGCATAGCGTTCATAAGAGTTCAAATTCAGTTGTTCCTGGCACAGGAGGATATCTTGCAAGCCACTTCTTTGCTCTTGATTCTGGCTTTCACTATCGCTGCTAGTCGTAGTGCGTCTTGCTCGGTAACCGGGGATTGAATCAAGTGGTCTGCCCATTGGGTCTGTGGCTGAACATGGATCTCGTGCATGGGCAGAACGGTGGATGCAAATTGCGAAATGACTGCGCTTGGAGTACGTCCACGACTCATAACATCACGTTGCATGCGACGCCAGAAACGCAAATCAGCAGGACAGTCAATAAACACCTTCAAGTCGAAAAGTGAACGGAGTTCTGGGCGATGGAGCAACCAAAGCCCATCCACAACTACAATTGGTTTACAGCGCCAGACAGAGGATTTCTCAAACCGGCAGTGGGTCGTGAAATCATATCGTGGAATCTTAAGCGCCTCAGCGCCCTCCTGAAACTGTGTAAGCACCTGGGTTAACACCGGCCAATCAATCGCACTTGGGCTGTCAAAGTTGATCTGCGCCCGGTGTTCTGGCGCCAAGGGCGAAAGATCGCGATAAAAATCATCCAAGGAAAGGTTTGAAGCTTTTCTACCCAAGTTTGACCTTAACCGGTTCGCGAGCCAGGTTTTTCCAGAGCCGCTTCCACCAACAATCGCGACCACGCATACAGCCGAACTTTTTTTGACGATAGTGTTCATCATGCGTGGCTCTTGATGACACGGACAAACATGTCCTCCAAACCATCCACATAACTGGAAAAATTAAACCTTTCGTTCACCATCTTTCGCCCCGCCTCGCCCATCTTTTTTGCAAGGTTTTTATCATTCAGTAATTGATCCAATCTGGCGGCATAAAGCTCAGTATTCATCCAGGGGATCAGAAATCCATTCTCTCCCTCCAGCAGCCATTCCTTAATGCCTCCAGCATCGAAAGCTACAACCGGCAGCGCGTGATGCATGCCTTCCAAGCCGGCTGCACCAAAAGGTTCCGCCCAGACCGAACTCATCATCATGATGCTGGCCTGTGCATAGTACGACTGTAATTCAGACTGACTGACATACCCCTTGAAAATGACGCGCTCACTCAATCCAAGTTTGCGGGAAAGAGCTTCACAATACTCTCTGTGACTACCATCACCAAAAATCAGGCATTTGAATGCGCTCTTAACTTTTTCCAACGCCAGCAACAACACATCCACACCTTTGCCTCGAATGATTTGCCCGCTGTAAATCAGCAGATTACTTTTCGCTGTTATTTGCTTCGCTGCATTTTCTGCCATCGGGGGAGTCGGTGCATGAATCTCGATTTGCCCCTCCTTAACATGATTACGCATCAATTCGTCCTTCATATAGTTTGTCGCTACAATAAGACGGTCGAACTGACGGTTGGTCCGTAATTCTTTGCGCCGCTTGAAGTAACTGATCCATTTAACGGGAAAACCTCCAGCTGAGTTGCGCCCAATGAATCCACCACAAGGAATGATACAGAACGCAGACATCGGTCGGGTGCAAATCTTCCGGCTGAAGTGCCCATAGCGACAGCCTCGCAGGCAATAAGTCTCATGATCATGCACCATTCGCACCACTGGTCGACGGGAAGCCAGCAGAGCTTCTAAAACCTCATTTTCTGCCATCTTGTGAATATAAACCACATCTGGCAGAAAGCGTTCGATTACCTTTGTGACAGCCTTCCCCCCGTCCAGAACGAAGCGCTCTTGAAACAGATTCTGCCACTCCGCCTCAGCTTTGCCAGTCGAAGGGCCATGAACAATGCCTACTTCGTGACCACGGCACTTCAACTCCGTTGCGGTGTGAAACATGTTAGATTCCGCACCTCCAAATGCGCCAAAGCATTCATGGATAAAAAGCAATTTCATTATCGGGGTTGGCTAAGTTTCGCTGCGGAATTTGTTTCGATATTTTAACCTGATCGTCACTTGCTGCCGACATCCGCTACACCATTGAAAGTATTTCGGCCGTGCTGATATTCAAAGTAGGTGAAACCCTAAAACAGCAGATTGATCGACCCTGCTCGATTTGAACTTCGTGGTTACTTGCGGATGGCTTTGGCAGGCCCGCTGTTTTGGTTCTTTCCCAAGAACTCAAAGCAGGGACTGAGGAACAGAAATTTAGCTTCACTTGAGTTTTAAACCGGTCACTGAATTGGTGATGCCGTATATCCGTCTGCCATCCGGTAAAACAGCTTCGACCTCAATCCAGGCAGGCATTGAAGCCCCCGGAGTCAATGAGAGTGCCGATCGAAATGAGATTCCAGTGTCTGGCGTCTCCCAAACCATCCGTGCTTCCTTAAGGTCCACCTCTGGCGTTACCAGACGGGCTGCCGCTATGCCCGTTACCTTGTCCTTCGATATCTGTATTTGTCCGGTCGCAGCTTTCCACGACTGTTCTTTTTTGGCTGTCTTGCTCATCAAGAACGCTGCCGCCGCCAACGCACGCGCTTGATTAACAATTACGAATTCCGTTTGAACATTGAAGCTGTCACCCCAGCGATCGTAGATGGGATATGGCTGATTTCCTGAACCATCCGGTGGAAAAGTCAAAGCTCCCAGCTCCTGCTTGTAGAAATCCAGCCAGCCAAAGCCTCCTTGCAGATTGCCGACCGGAATACCGCTAGGCGGCAAAACGCGACGGTCATTCTGGGCGAAATGGTGAACGATCTCTTGCGGCCGCTTAAATCCAAGCCCCGTCACAAAGCAGACATTCACTGGATTGCATCCCAACTCATAGTTGAAGTTTGCAAGCAAGGCATCTAAGAATTTAGGGCGTAAGTCTCGATTTACAGGATAGTCCAACTGGCAGCCGACGGCCAGATCAAAGGCCGCACCCGAGGAGAAGTACCACCCCGCGCTGCGAACACGTTTTGTTTCCACGGGGAAGCTAGTTCCATAAGCGCTCTGCAGCGAACGCCGCAATTGATCTTCCGCACCTGCGGCGACTTCATTCTCGCAGCCGCGAACCATCAGTTCATCCAATTGTTTCCCTTGAAGCCGGCCACTTTTATGGGCGAATGCGTAACTTCTGGCCGCATTGCCATAGCCATCGTACAAGCGCCACCAGCCCCATTTGCGGGTCGCAGGGTCATCTGGATGATACCACTCGAGAAACCTCCCGTGATACTTTGCTTCTCCAGTGGCCAAAAACATCTCACATGCCGCCCAAGCCAGTTCGTCATCATGCATGAAGTCGTTCCCATAGTGGGTGATCTTTTGATAAGCACCATCCTTGCCGTGGAGCGCGATGGCCCGCTCAAGGAAAGCCCAGCCCGACCGCGCTTTCTGGAGGTATGCCTTGGCTTCTTCTGGGAACTGTTTCTGAAAGAGTGGTGAGGAACTGATCTGGGCCAGCGCCGCGACTGCGGCAGCGGTGGCGGCAGTTGTTTTCGGCCACACGATCTGGGTGTCGCCAAAGTCGGGCAGCACATTGTGTTCGTAGCGGCGTTCACGCGGGTATACGAGAAAATAGAAACCGCCATCGTCATCCTGCATTTTGGCGAGGAATTCCGCTTCCCAGTTCGCCTTCTGCAAGAGATCGCTCAGTTTGTCACCACTCTCCGGCAGGCCCAGATTGTCCAACTCACCTGCGCCGGGAAACACATCAACAGCAAAAACAAGATGGTGAATGAAGGCGGCACTGTTGATGGTGTATTTGCTATAATCCCCTGCATCATGGTGACCTTTCGAAACATCAATGCTGCCATGTTTAACAAATGGATACAGGCTTGAGGCGAAATCTTTCATCACCGGTGCGGTATGGCGCTGGTTTTTAGTAGCGTCCGCCGACTCTTCTCGCAGGAACTTCTGTGTATTGGTGAAGAAAGCGGTGGGAATCTCAGCCAACGCCTGATGACAGACCGCATGGGTGAAGCGTGTAAACGGTAGCGCATTGCTGTCACCACAACGCTGGTGATAAATACCCAGTGCGTAAGTCCGAGCGAGCAACGCCGGATACCCTTCGTTGATGAAGAATGGATATGAAACTCCCAATCCATCCACCGCCAGGCGATACTCCCCAGTTTTTGTGAAACTTGAAAAATCCGCTTCGAATACTTGTTGGTAACAAGGAAAGGGAAAGCCTTGATCCCGGTGAAAGGTCATTTGACTCTCGAAGACTACCGTTTTGCAATCAGCTGATAGCAACTTGAATTTCCCCTCAGGCGGCAAATTAAGTTCCCCCATACTCCCAAGATAGAATCCCACCATGGCTTTTTTTGACAATTGAGGAGCATAGCCCGCTTGATTCACATGAATCGCTTCACTCAGCCGGAAAGGGTCGTTTGTGACAAAAAGAAACTGCTCTTTCTTCCATAGGGTCGCGGGGATACTCTTAACCTCAATGACTTGTCCGCTTTCGACAGTTTTCTCCAGTTGCAAATAGAGATAGTTGCCAATTCGCAGGTCACGCACCTTGAGGGGGGCAAAAAGCACGCGCCGTTTGAAGCCAACTCCGGTGATGCCAGCTGATTGCCCATCGGCCAGCACCACGAAATCGGTCACCACTGGCAATCGTAGCATCCCCGAAGTATCGACCAAGTCCCAGTCTGGCAACGGCAAATTGAGTTCTTTCGAGTTGACATAACTGAGCTCCAGCAAATTGGACGAAACTAACTGGAGTGAATAATCTCCTATGACTGGCAACCGGTAATGGTCATCACGAACCCCTTCGGCAGACAACGACAAGACCAGCCATAGAAGGCTAAAACTGGCAATAAGACTTGAATTCACCGACCTTGCATAACACGCAAGCCAGTGTTCGCCCATGAGGGTATCACCCCAGATAGGTTCTGTATTTGTGCGGGCGGTAGCTTGATTTGAACGATGGTCGCGCCATGCAACCAAGGCGCTGGAAAAAAAAGATCGCGCGGAGTCGGCTTACGCCAAGGACTTCCGCGCGACCCAACCACAGGAATGACCTGCGGTTAAATGGTCATGTATACTAAGTAGAAGCGCTGCGCAAAATAGCTTGCATCATTGTCCAGCCAGCTTGTGGTCGTACCTGTGGCCTGAATATCATCGCTCAATTGGACCCAATCTGCGTCTGTCAGATTACTTTTACCAAGCACACGGTAGGTCTTTCCAGCAACACTGCTCCAGGCGATGCGCTGTGCGCTTCCCTCGGGTCGAACGGTAGTGCTGGAAACCGCGTTCCCTGTTATTGCGATATCGGCATTGCCAGAAGTGCCAACAGTATATGCTGCTTCGACCATCAAGGACATCGTCGCGGTCCTAATGCCGGTAATACCGGCAACCGCAGCCGGGATCAAAGTGACTGTGGCCGAGGCACTGCCAACCGGAATCGTCACTGTGGCCGGTAGCAAGCCGTAGTCTGTGCCGTTCACTGCGGTACCACCATAGGTCACGTTCACCGTAAGAGCCGCAATGGTGCTCCCGGTCCGGGTGAGGGTAAAGACACCCGGATCCGCCCCTGCTTGCGAAGCAGTAGGATCGGTCGCGATTACGCTAACCGAGGGTAGAGCAATAGCATTGTCGTTGTCATAGAGATAAACGGTGGCGGTGTTCTCTGAGCCGAGGTTGTAGGTCGCATCTGCCTGGATGGTCAGAATGGCCGTCTCAGTGACTTCCTCCTCGGCATCATCCACGGCATAGATGGTTAGTGTAACCGTCTGGGCACCCGCCGGAATGATGATAGATTCCGGCATATCACCTTGCGCACGGCGGAAATCACTCCATTTACCGGCGGTTCCACTGAACTTGTAGTTTACGGTCAGTGCCGAACTCGTGTTACCCGTGCGCGTGAAGGTGTAGTAGGCGGTATCTTCGCCTTCGGTGGCGCCAGGATCAGTCGCGACAACACTAACGGTCGGCAGGCTGTTCGTGGCGAAGAAGCTTATCGCAGCCACGGCCCGGCGGCCATCGGGCCATTGCGCTTCGGCTTCCACCCATTGGTCACCGTAGCTGACCGGGTGGAAGGTGAAGGTGCTGCCGTATGCAGGTTCTTGATCGCGGGCTTCCCAGGCTATGCGAGCACCGTTCAGATCAAGGCCATCTACCTGCATGGTAGCGGTGATGAGGCCATTCGTGCCGATTTCCGTGGGCACACCGATGATCCGAGCGGTAGTGGACTTCCATGGCTGCGTCTTCGTGGCTGTCAACGTGGCGAGGTAGGCGATGCTGGCGATGCCGCGAGCCTGGGCAACGGCCACGAACTCGGTGGTCACGTTGAAGTTATCCGCCCAACGGTCATAGAAGGGGTAGGGAGCCGTGCCGGCATCGTCGGAAGGGAAGGTCAGGGCGGTCAGCTCAGAACCGTAGTTCTCAGAGTAGTTGAAACCACCCTGGATATTCCCAATCGGAATACCAGCGGGCGGCATGACGCGGCGGTCGCTCTGCGCATATTGATGAACGATCTCGCGCTGGCGTTTCCAGCCCATGCCCGTCAGATAGCTGACGTTGACCGGGTTGTTGCCCGCTTCATAGTTCAGGTTGGCGAGGATGGCATCCAGATACTCGGCTCTGGGCGTGATCTGCTGGGCCACCGCGATATCGAAGGCCTGTTCGTTGGAGAAGTACCAGCCTGCGCCGCGAACGCGTTTGGTCGCATCCGGGAAGCTGCTGCCATAGGCGCCTTGATTCGACCAGAGGAGCGCGTCGTTACCGCCGGCGATGATCTGGGCTTCACATTTGGCGAGATAAGCGGCGTTCAACTGGCCCGAGGTCAGGCGACCACTACGGGCGGCAAAGGCGTAACTACGGATGGCGTGGCCATAGGAGCCATACAAACGCCACCAGCCCCAGCGGAAGGTCGCGGCGTTGCTAGGGTCGGGGAACCATTCGGCCAGCTTTTGCTGATATTGGCTTTCACCGGTGGCGGCGAACATCTCGGCTGCGGCCCAGGCCAGTTCGTCATCATGGCGATAGTCGTCACCGTAGTGGGTGATTTTCTGGTAGGCGCCGTCTTTGCCGTAGCGGGCAATGGCAGTCGTGAGGAATTGCCAGCCCAGCCTGGCTTGCTGCAAGTAGGCGGCAGCGGCCACAGGGTACGCCTGCTTGAAGCGCGGTGATGAAGCAGTTTGGGCGAGGGCGGCCACGGCGGCCGCCGTAGAGGCGGTGGTCTTGGGCCAGACCACCTGGGCATCACCATGGTCCGGTTGCGTGCCGCTCTCGTACTCGCGCTCGCGGGGGTAAACGAGGAAGTAGAAACCCCCATCAGTGTCCTGGAGCTTGGCCACATAGTCAGCTTCCCATTTGGCCGCTTGCATCAGATCGCTGATGCCGTCACTGCTTTCGGGGACACCGAGGTTATCCAAGGCAGCCACACCCGGGATGGAATCCACGGCGAACATCAGGTAATGGATCAGATTGGCGCTGTTGATCGTGTATTTGCTGTAGTCACCGGCATCATGATGACCGCCCGAAAGGTCCAAGGCTCCCGTTTTCACGAACGGATAGAGCTGGGCAGCCGGACTGGTCAGCAAAGGAGCTGTTTGCGCCGGATTATCCACGTTCGCTTTCATGGCGTAGTTGGAGATCGTGGTCCAGGTGAACTGGAACGAGGATGAAGGCATCGGCACACTGACCAGTGCATGATGGCAGTTTTCATGGGTATGACGGGTGAAGGGCATGACATTGTTGGTGCCGCAGCGCTGGTGATACAAGCCCAGGGCATAAGCGCGGGTGAAGCCCATCGCGACGCCCTCATCGATCATAAATGGCAGCGAGGCACCAAGACCGGGAACCATCAATTGATATTCACCGGGAGTGGTAAAGCTGGTGAAGTCCGCTTCCAAGACCTTCTGGTAAGGTGTCGGGCTGTAGGAATAACCGACATCGGCGCGGACTTTGAGGGTCCCTTGATACACGGAGACACCACTATGGATGTTCACGAGGGAGAAGCCCAAGGAACTGGCGATATTCATCTCACCCAAGCTGCCGAGGTAGTAGCCGACCATCGCCTTTTTCGGCAGAGCGGGCACATAGCCTTCTTGATTAACATGGATGGCGGGGCTGTAGCGCAGGGGTTCGGCCTTGGCGGTGAACTGCATGGTGGAAGACCAAAGCAAACCGCTGGGGTTTTTCACTTCGACCACCTGATTACTGCCCACCGCGGTGGCAAGTTGCAGGTAGAGTGAGTTGTCGATGCGCAGATCGCGGGGCGACAGGGGCGCATAGAGCGGGCGGCGTTTGAAGCCGACCGATTGGACCGCCACTGGCTGGCCGTCCACCGTCACAACGAACTCGCCAAGTGCGGGCGCGGTGAAGGTGCCGGAATTCACAAAATTCCAGATCGTTGGGGTGCCATTCATCGGCTTCGTGCCGATGGCGTGCAGTTCGAGCAGGGTGGGTGACAGAATATTGAGGCCGCTGTCGCCGACTTTAGGCAGGGTCATGTCCACGTAATTGACCACACTTACGGAGGCGGCAGTAAGGTTTGTGACTACCACATTCGTCGAGGGAGGCACTGCAGTCACACTAACGAGGTTGAGCGTAAGTACATTGGTCGTTGCCACTGTATAGAACGCATTCGTCGCCAAGGTAAGGGTCATCGTTGCCGGATTTGCCGCCGTCACATTCGCGACTGCCATTATGGTGAGATTGGCTGAGGCTGCCCCGGCGGGAATTGTGATCGTCACAGGCATATCGCCTTCTGGGCGACGATAATCCACCCATTTCACCGCAGATCCGCCCAAGGTGAAATTGATGACCAAAGAGTTACTCGTAGCACCCGTTCGGGAGAAGGTGAATACCCCATTGTCATTGGTGCCGATGGTAGCAATTCCATCAACTACCGTAGCTGAAACCTCGGGCAATACTGGAATCTCTGGAGCAAAGTCGCCGGAGAATTTACCGGCGTAATCCCAAGTGGCACGCCCATTGTATGTGGTGAAGGCCATGCCATTGAGTTTCTTCCCTTCCAGCCCCACGGCACTGGCCGGAACTTCGAGGCGGATCCACTGACCAGTCACCGGCAAGGCACCTGCATAGTAACGGCTGGCAGTGCCACTAGCCCCATAGGTGATCAGATTGGCCCCCCAATAGGCGCGATGTTCCCATGATCCATCAGTCCATTGCAGCATCAGTTCAGACGGCGGGTTCGCAGGATCAAGATAGACGTAGGTAAAGAGTTTATCACCAGCATTCACACTCAATGTGGTCGTAGCGGAAACGAAATAGTGCTGGTGAAGTCCGGTGGCAATCCCCGATTGATGAGCGACATTGCCCGCGAAAGGAGCCGGGCCGGTATTCACCCATTTCCAAGCATCCCCGCCATCAGCCGAAAGGGAAGCGCCGCCCGGTGCCGCATCATCAACCCAAACGGTTGTGCTGCCGTTTGCAGGAGGGACCGTCGGGGTATCAATGACAGGCACAACCACACCGGTGATGGTCCAGAACTGCCCCTGGCTGGCGTTATAGTAAGTGCCGCTCGGGGTGTTCTCCAATTTGACCGCCCGTACCATGTAGGTATTCGTGCCGTTAAGCGGAGCGGTATCGAGGAATGATGCAGTGGTCACCAAAGAGCTGTTCAAACGCGTAAATGGTCCGGTCAAAGTGGCCGAACGATAAACGTGATACCCAATGATATTATCGGGCGAGGCCGTCCAAGCCAGACTCACCCCTGTGACAAGCGAGGTGCCGCTGACATTGCTGACCGGCGAAACAGGGTGCATGCGCAAGGTAGGATCGCCCATGAGCGCCACATGGATTCCACCCGCGCCGTTGTTCATTTGGTTCTTGTATAGGCCTGTATTGTTCTGCGTGAGACGAGTACTGTAACCGATAGTCTCGCCCAAACCCATGTGCTGAAAAAACCAGTGAGGACGCCCCGACCAGCAACTGGTCAAACCGAAATCTTTCGTCGCCAGAACGGAACGCAGGAGGTTGTCTTCCGAATCCCAATCCCCCAGCCAGCTACCAAAGAGCATGGTAAACACAGACCGGATATTAGCGTCGACCAGGTCAGTGGAATACATCTCATTGTACAATCCTGAGTCGCCCAAGCCACTTATGCTGGAATATGTGCCCGGACCGCATCCATAAGCCCAAAGATAGTCATTGGCAGACAGCGTTGGCAGCCAGACACCTTTAAGATCGTTGAAGGCCAAATTGAGGTTTGCCGTATTGGCTGCACTGAAAAACGGGGCGAAGTTCCGGTAACCGTTGGCGGCAAAGGCTTCACCATTACTCGTGCCGAAATAATCACCCACAATCCCCCGGCGTTGGGCTGCGGTCAGGTTGTGTCGAAAATTATGGTCTTTGTTCAGGTATTGGCGCAGCAGTTCCAGTTCGCTGGGAAAAGTTGCCGGACCGCCCCAAATCTTGCGACCGGGCATATTCGCCAGGTCCACACGCCCCACTTGCAATTTCACCACAGCAGGAGGTGTGGATTGATCGAACTTACCGTCACCCGGAACGTTACGATTACGAGCGTCGCTAGCACCTGAATTATTGACCGTGTTGTCGGTCCATACTCCATCCATGTCACCGTAAAAAACGTCGGCTGGCCACGCACCAAAGTGCTCAGGGCTATGACCGTCCGGAACAACATTGCCAGAGTAAGCTACGGGCACATGCCCGAAGAGAAATACCGCCTTAGTGTTGGCCGGATCATTGGTGTAATCCTCCCTGATGAGATTTTTAACGCTGTTGGGAGTATCATCACGAGCGACGTCGTGGCGAATCACTGTCCAGCCATCGCCAAGCAGATCCTGCTGTAACCGGGTTAACTCCACCGTCAATTGATTGGCATACGTGTTATCCACAATCAGGATCACTTTGCCGCGACTTTCGACCAGCGGCACATTCACACCCGCGTAGATGTAGCCATAGCCAGTGTAGGACGAAGCGGACTTCACTACCTGATATTCATAAGCCTTACCGGCGAGAATGGTGGCATCCGTAAAATTAGTAGATGCCCCAGTCAAGGTTATGCCATTGCCCCAAGCAGTATCCTCGGCGGCTTTCCGATAGACGGTGTAACTCGATGGTGTCCCAAGGGAATCCTGGGGCCAGTTGAGGATGACCTTGGGAGGTGAAGCTTGCACGTTTGCACTGACCTGCACGGAGAACTCCCAGACAGGTTCAACGGCTACGGAGGTCAATGACCACAGCGCAGCGATAGCTAGCGTAGCGGCGGCCTTGAATTGCTTTTTCATGCCACCAGCCTGCGCGACTCATCATTCCTCCGTAATCAGCGGAACACTGATTGCAGTGTAGTGTTTCGGGATATTCTCCTGTCAGTGTCTCCCCTACAAAAGCCGGCTTATCATGCTGTCCACGCAACAGAAACGCTGCAACCAAGTCGCGACAAGCTCTGCTTGTTTCATGGTTCCATTGAGAAAAGCTTATTGAAAACGGGATTTATGCCAAAAAAACTGACGGAGAATGGCGCAAGAAAACTAAAAAAGGAACCGGGGGAAGTGATACCTAGTCTGAGACAGAAGAGGACAGCCTAACAGAGCACAGCAGACTTTACCCAAGAAAGCTGTGCCCGCTGATTTAATTCAGGTCAGATACCAAGAAATAAATCAAATCAGAAGGTAACTGGCACGTTGACGCCTATGACAGTGTTGCCATCGGAGACCGCCCGGGCTCCTTCGTTGGCTCCGACAGTACGAACAAACGTATTCACAATCAGATCCAGATAACGAGTGAGGGTACGATATGGCGTATACGGCACGTACACGATATCTTGCGATTCCAAGGCGACATCAGGAGCCCGGCCTTTGACAATATCCCAGTAATTGACGATGGCGATCTTTGGCTCCGTCAAAGAACCACGCACAATCGCGACATGGGAAAGGTAAGCGTTTTTGATGGAACCTCCGGCTTTCGCGACGGCTGAAACCAGTGTTACCTGCTCCCCATAACTGATAGCACCAGGCAATGCTACGGCTCCAATCACATGGATTCCACGCGTAGAAGCAGCGGGTAGAAAAATGAAGTCATCCGGCTGCAGATAGAGATTTTGTGTCAAATCGCCCTCGCGTAAAAGCTTCTGGAAGTTGACGGGCAGCATCTTGCCCTGACGAATGATAAAGCTGCGTTGCAAATCGGCAGCTTCCTGTCGGCTGCTGGGAGTACCGGCGCCAGCTCCCGTAGCAAGTCCTGCCACAGGGCTGGGTAACGCAGGTCCACCCGCACGAGAAATCGCTTCCAGCAATGTCACCGGTGTGGCCAAGGAGTAAATGCCCGGTCCATTGACCCGGCCAAGCATCCAAAAGCGTTTGCTCTCCACGCTCCGCAAGGTGAGAGAGATTTGAGGTGGTTCACGAAAGTATTCTACCAATTGGGATTCAAGCCGTGCCTTCGTTTCAGTAAGAGTCAAGCCCCACACATCCAATCCTGGCAGGAGGTAGTAATAGATTTTCCCATCTGGCCCCACGAGCGCTGTGCTCTTAGTTGCCATGTCGCCAGGTATCTGGATATCGAGGCGGTCACCCGGTCCCAGAGTAAAGGTGTTCGTCGGCATCAAAAGGCATTGGGGATCCAAAGTGTTGGTGATGGTGACGAGGTCAATGTTGGTGCTCGCTACGGAATTGGTACCACCGGTTTGACGGACGTCAAACTGCGGCCCGGTGCTGCGACATCCGAGAAGGATAAGGGCGCACAGAACAGCAGCGAGCAATGCTTTGAAATTCATAAACCTTACGATTATTTGATGATTGATCCGATGTTGCCACCGGTCCAGGTGATGACGGCAGCTTGGACAAACGCCGAGGCGAGCACATCCAGCAATTCCTCCGCTTTGACCCATGGGCGGCTGTTCACATAAATGATGTCGCGCGGCTGCAATTTGAAGTCTGGCGTATTGGCGGAAAGAATTCCCGTGACATCAATGACGAAGGTTTCCGGGTGGTTGAGCGATCCTCTTACCACGAGGACCTTGCCCTTCCACGCCTTCTCGGTGAAACCACCACGCTGCGCGATAGCCCCGATCGTGGAAGCGCCCTTCGAATAGCTGACGGCACCGGGATATTTGACTTCACCCAGCACATAAAACTCGCGGATATCGGTGGCTGGAAAATAAAGATAATCGTCTGGTTCCAAAGGAATGTTCTGAGAGAGATCACCGGCCAGAAAAAGCTTCTCAAAATCAACAGGCACACGCTGCCCACGCCGGGCGATAAAGCTATGAGACAGGTCGGCCAGTTCAACCACGTTCCTTTCCGACATACCGGTCTCGAAGCCTCGAGCCCGGGCGATCGCCTCAATGACTGTGATCGGCCGGTCCAAAGTGAATACACCTTTCTGCGCTACACGCCCCAGCATGTAGTATTTTTTGCTCTGCAAAGCCACCGGGGAGATCATTGTACGGGGAGAACGTCGGTATTTACCAAGCTCGTCGTCGAATTTCTGACGCAACTCATCCACCGTCAATCCGGTGGCCATCAAGCCTTGCGCCTCCAAATAGCTGATCCGGCCGTCAGGACCTATGAACACTTCCTTAACAGTCAGCTCTGGTTCTCCATAAAGAGAAAAGTTGAGCACATCCCCTGCCCCTAATGTCAGGTGTTCCTGCCAAGGCGCACGCTTCACATTGCTCAGTGCAGAAAAAGATCCTTCCATAACGGAGGGTGGCGCTACTGCTGCTTGAGTCCCGATTTGCGTTTCTTCCAGCTCGCTAGCGGGCGCAATCCCAGCCGATTGCACTTCGATTGGGGACTCAGCCCCAACCAGTTCAGACGACACAGCATCCCGACGCTGATTGCCCCAGGAGATAGGTCTGGTAAAGGTAGCCGTGCCTAAGAGGTATTTGCTGATCGGATGGAAGAATTGCACTCTGATCCGGTCTGTAAACATAGGTTCAGGCTCGCGTAAATAGGTAACCTTGATACTTACAGAACCATCCCCTGTCGCAACCTGAACGGTCTCAATCTGAAAATATGATGACGACTTTGCATCCCCTTTCTTATCGACCAATGTCACCAACTGGATAGGCGGCTTGCCAAGCCCGCTGTAGTGATAGTCTAAAGTGATCACTTTCGCAGAGGATGTGTTGGGCGTGACTTTCAAGTTTGAGATTTTGCAGCCTGAAATGGTGAATTCTTGCTGTTCGTTAGTAGTAAGAATCTCACCAAACACCATCAAACCAGAGCAACAAGCCGACAGGATGCCCAATACAAGCATTGATATCTGCCTGGCTGAACGGATGAAAATAGATGCGTTTATCATGGAAATAGTTCTCAAGATGCAACAGGTTCAACCCAACGTGAGAAATGTGTGTTGAACGCTTTGGAAGAATCATCCGTCAACACGGCTCCCACAATATTACAGCAGGCATTGCGAAGTGTATCAAGCTGGGCGCGGGTCTCGGTAGCGCTTGCCTTGCCGCTTTCAGACAGCCAGATGAGATTAGGCAGGTTTTCCGCCAACAAGACCGCCTCGGATGAAGAGGCTGGCGGCAGCTCGACCAAGATCACCACATTATCGATTTGTTGCCATTGCTCCAAAGCCGCTTTCCATTGTTTGCGCCTTTCCAGATTCCAGACCCAACCGGGCAAAGGGATATGCACTAGGGGCTGTGCGTCCTCACCTGTCAGCCGTTGGGAAACGACGGAAGGACTGGCTAAAACATTGGGCGTCTGCAGCGCCGTCTCTGAACTCTCTAATGTCTCATTCAGCGCAGTGTGCGCGTCCAATTCCGAAGGCCGCGGCGTTTGAACCTCATTCTGGCCAGCAGCTTCCTTGGTAGAGATCGTCAACACTTTGAATCCGCACTGGCTGGCTGCTTGGGCCAGCAGATTCAAACATACAGAACGTTCCTCACCGGAGGTTGAGGCCGTGAACCCGCAAACCAACCCTTGATTAGGATTCATGCCGATGCGGTTCTGCAGCCTAGTCCAAGCACGAAAGGCCCAGTCTCGGCGTTCTCTCGACGACATGCACTCGAAATTGTCCAACCGAGCCAAAACCGGCAATTTAGTGACTCGCTTAACGTCCTCCGCAGTTTTGATGCGATCATCAAAAAGCTCACGCAAAGCCAGGATGAGTGCGGCCAAAATGCCACCTGAAACCGCACCAAACGCAGTCAAGAAAGCTACTTTAATGGCAGGATCATGCACAATTATTCCGGCCATCGTCGCTGGCAAAAGAATGCGGTAAATACCGGGAGAACTCTTCTCGAATAACTCCAAAGTATTCTGCCGATTTAGCAGTGTAATTCTGCTCTCCTCCAGCGAGGTGAGTTTTGTACGGATGATGTCCAAATCAGTCGCAGGCTCTGCGGATAGTCCGGCATCAACAGGCAATAACAGGGGGGGCACAGCTATGTTGTTTGAAGCGGGAGGAACAGGAACAGCAACGTCAGCGGATCCAAATAGAAGCATCTGTTTTTCAATGGCACCAATTTTTGATTGCTGAGCCTGCACTAAAGGATGTAGCTCCGTATAGCGGGTAAGCAGATCAAACAATTCATCGCGAGCTTGGTCTAGTTTCTTGGAGAGCTGAAGCGTTCGTGTTGGCTTTCCCGCTGGCTCGATTGCTTCAACTACGACAGGCCTAGCCAGTAAAGCGGCTGCGGAGGCCAACTTGCTACTTGTCCGCCATTGAAGGTTCAACGAGAGGATTTCCCGATTGATCTGCGATAATTGATTCTGAATGTAACGGCTTATCTCATTGGCCGATTCCCCTTGCATCTCTTTCGTGTAGTCCACGGCTTCGGAAGCATAGAGATTTGCAGTTTTTAGCGCTTCATCCGCAGTCTTGGCATTCATCGCCACGGTCAGTATCTCACTGTTTCTTTCCGGCACAATTCGGATGTTTTCACCTAGTTGTGCCTGAGCAGCATACTCCAGCTTACTGCTCACACGTTCGATGAGATCAGGGGAACGTAACAAGCCGGCAAACGTCTGTGCGGTTACTTGCCGATCTCCGATGATGCTGGCCGTATTGGCTGATTCCTGTCGAACCAACTGAGCTGTAGCGGTGTAGCTCTTCTCCCATAGTTCGAGTCCGACCATCAGTCCGAGAACACTCGCACACAAGCAACCCAAAACAATCCAGAGCCACTGCCTGACAACTAGTCCGGCTAAAGAAAGAAAGTCGAAAGGATACGCAATTGCATTGTTTTGCCCTCCATAAAAACCACCCTCATCGCCAAATTCTTCCCCACTTTTATGGTGTACACGGTTGCCAGTTCGCTCATGCGGATAAGCATTTAACACATTCTGATGTGAATCCGTATTCTTCATAAAAACTCTTTTGGCAACTTTAGCTTTGCAATTCGCCCCTATCATCCACCCCATAGCAATTTTCTTACCTCCACAGAATAACTCGATTATCTGACTGCACGAAGTAGGTGAAGACCGTAAGTAGGCAGTCTACAAACCCCAAAAAACTAGGGAACAAGCCCGTTATGAATCGCATAATGGATCAGTTCCGCGCTAGTCTTGAGGCACATCTTCTCCAACAAGCGCGCACGATATGTACTCACGGTCTTGTCACTCAATGAGAGCTCACGGGCGATTTCCCGCACTGTTTTCCCTTCTCCAATCAAACGCAGCACCTGAAATTCGCGGTCTGAAAGAGATTCATGTGGCTGCTTTTGCGGATCGACATCCAGATAAAGCACTAACTTTTCTGCCAATTCCGCGCTCACATAACGCCCTCCTCCAAGAATCTTTTTAACCGCGCCAACCAACTCCTCAGGAGCACATTCTTTAGTCATGTATCCAGCAGCACCTGAACGTATGACCCTAATGGCGAACTGATCCTCCGGGTGCATACTAAGCACAAGGACAGGGAGTTTTGGCCGGGATGCTTTAATATCTTTTAAAACTTCCATTCCACCTCTTCCAGGCATGTTGATATCGAGTATTACGAGATCCCACCCCTCATTTGTGATCATGCCCAACGCCGAATGTGATGATCCAGCCTCACCAAATACCGCCTTCCGAAATGATTCATTTAAGATTTGCTTAAGCCCGCGTCTTACCACGGCGTGGTCATCAACTATGAGTATTCGCATAGTTGTAGGCCTCAGAGAAGATCGCCTGCTGACACTGCACTGCTAAGGACGGCTTATGCAAACCACCTGCTCTCCAAGGGCGAAATACTTGCTGTAGCAAGTTCGGCGAACTGGGGTTCATTGTCGAGCCGGCCATAGTCCAGCTTTAATAACCGATCCGCCAGGTGGAAATATTTGTCATCATGGGTGATGACTAGGACAGTCTTACCTTTGCTTCTCAACTCTGGCAGCAATTGTTCATAGAACAGTTGCTTGAAAAGGGGATCCTGATCAGAAGCCCATTCATCAAACATGTAGAAAGGACGATCCTCAAGATACGCCGTCAGCAGAGCCAAGCGCTTTCGTTGTCCTTGAGACAAAGCAATCGTAGAGAGTTTACCGTTGTGGATCTTAACTTTGTGCGCCAGATGCAGATGCTCCAAGTAATGACGTGCCTGCTCATCCAGACCACCAGATTTCAATCCGAGCAGACTTTCAAACACATGAAAGTCAGAAAAAACAGCTGAGAATATCTGACGATAATCATCGCGGCTTTGTTCTGTCACCGGTTTGCCGTTCCAGAGTATGCGACCATTCTCGGGTGGATAAAGACCCGTAATCAATTTGGCCAAGGTGGATTTACCGCTACCATTACCCCCTACAAGATAGATTATCTCGCCCGGTTGAAAACGCAGATTTATGGGACCAAGGATGAACTTCTCATCTTCCTTTTCGCGATGATAGGAATGGGTTATGTTTTCCAGTTCCAAACTGAGAAACGGAATCTGTTCAGCCTTCTCACCAGTAGGCTTGATAGATTCTTCCTCTGCAACCAAGGAAGCCCCCATTGCTTCAATCTTTCCAAAGGAGATATTACCACGGCTAAAGGCCGAGATGCTTCCAAGAACACCCGCCAAAGGTCCCATCAGATACAGAGTCGTCACAACATAGCCAGTGAGTGTGGCAGAACTCATGGCCTCCATTTGTGGCAATCCAAAGAGGATCACTCCCACCAACATAAAGAAAAGGACCTGAGTCCACGTATGCGCGATGATAAAGCGGATCTCCGCTGAAATATTGTTTTGCGAGAACCTTTCTGTAATCGCCTGAATATCAGTCATGAACTCAGTGCGTCGTTCACGATGCAGTTTCAATTCCTTGATGCCCTCAGTTAAGCCACGAAAACCGGCGAATAAATGATCCTCTCCCTCTCTCGCTTGAGCCAGGTGACTGAATCCCGCCACAATGAGCAAACGATACGCCACCGTGCCCAATAGTATAAATAGAGCCATACTCAAAGCCACTTTCCACGAAAGCCAGCCAAGGTACATGGCGCCACCAAAAAGGATTGCAACATTCACGGCAAAAGTCGGGATCATGAGCAAAGCTTGTGTCACATGTGAAATGTCTTCGCTAAGAGTGACCATGATTCTGGCCGCGCCAATCTCCTCCAATCGTCTAAGCGGGACAGCAAGAATTCGTTTCACGAGATTACATCGAAGATTGGCAATGGTTTGCTGTGAAAACCGTATCAACATCACTTGCGCAGCGAAAGAAGACACCAGTTTTCCCATAGCCAGTGCGATGAACCCGAAAAGCAGCTTATAAGTCAAACCGGCATCCTGGTTCAGAACGAAAGTGATCAGCGCTATCAAAGCGGCATTACATATTCCTCCAAGCGCAGCGATGATGAAGGTAAAAACCATCAACTTACGCCCTGTCCCCAACAAATATTGGATCATTTTCATCAAAGTCTCTGAGCTCTTTTTATTTCCTTTAACCTCTCCGGAATTGGCACCAGCCGAACTAGAGTAGAATCACAGAAGCTTGCACTCACAGTAGGTGATGACCTCACACTTAGTTAAAATGCACCGCAGCTTTTCAATCTCCTCGCACTCAACCCGCAATTTCGGCGGGTAAAGGCCTGATAACAGTTCAATCCGCGTTGACGCATCCTGAGACACGCTAGTCTGGCGGATTTCAGACGAGTCTATTGTAAAGCTTAATTTATTGAACACTATGGCCAGGTTTCCTTTTGTCATTTGTGGCGTTCCCTTTGATCAGGTAACGATGGATGAATCTGTGGCCATAGTTCAGCAGATGATCGCCTCAAAGCGCCCCCATCACGTTGTCACTGCAAATGTCGATTTCCTCGTTCAATCTCTTGCCGACAGGGATCTCCACCGAATTTTTCTTCATGCACATCTTCTCCTTTGTGATGGCACCCCGCTTATTTGGGCTTCACGTTTCTTAGGGAATCCACTGCCGGAAAGAGTGGCAGGAGCTGACCTTGCACCTAAGCTGATCAAACTGGCGGAAGAAAAGAAATACCGGATCTACTTACTCGGTGGCAGCTACGAATCAAATACTGCCGCAGTAAGAAAGCTGAAGCAGGACCATCCAAACCTGATCATAGCTGGAAATCATTCCCCTCCCTTCGCACCACTGTCCAGCATGGATCATGCAGACATTTGTAAACGCATACGACTGGCCAAGCCTGATATCCTGCTGGTTTCATTCGGGTGCCCAAAACAAGAAAAATGGATTGCCAGGCACCATCGAACATTGGGAGTACCTGTTTCGATCGGAGTCGGTGCTGTCATAGATTTCTTCGCCCAGAGGGTAAAAAGAGCTCCAGTGTGGATGCAACGGTCCGGGACAGAGTGGATATTCCGTCTCTTACAAGAACCGAAGCGTCTATTCCGGCGTTATTTAGTCGACCTTTATTGTATCAGTTTCGCGATAATATCAGAACAATGGCATATCATTACCAGAACCTCTCCGCCGATTGATCCGTTGCAAGAACTGTTGATCGAAAAAGAACTTCAGTGGCACCGGGTACAAACCCCAAATCGATTGGATTCCAACTCGATTCAAACTAATTCAGCTATCTGGCACAACATACGTGGGCGTAATTATGTGCTAGACTTGGAAAATGTCGGTTTCATTGATGGCGTAGGCGTAGGGTTGTTAATCCGATTGCACCACCGATTAAAACAGGAAGGCCACATGCTCCTGCTTTCACGAGCCTCAAAAGTGGTCTGTGCAACACTTAACAGAAGACGGCTAAATGAGCATTTCAACATGGTTCAAAATGATTTTGAGGCCAGTCAAGCAATTGCAAATCACCGTCGTGGACAGAATCTCCCCTCAATAGAGACCCCAGAATTGAACTGAAATGAATATCGGCATTTCCACTTCAGTTGTGCAGCGTGGTAAAACAGGGGTGGGGCAATATATTCTGGCTCTCGTACGAGCGCTCATTGCAGCAAAATCACCACACCGATTCATTCTATTTGTATTAGAAGATGATCTACCACTGTTCGCCTTCGCCCGAGAGGACATGACGCTGGTCTCTGTACCTGAACGCCACCGCTCACCGTTGCTTAACATCATCTGGCACCAAATCACGCTACCCAAGCTTGTCCGCCAGCACAAAATTGACGTCCTTCATATCCCGAGTTACCGCCGGATGCTGTGGCGGCACCCGTGTCCACTTGTGGCCACAATCCACGATCTGGCACCACTATGCGTCAAAGGAAAATATGATTTGCTGAGGACATTCTATGCCAGGTGGGTCGTCAAACATCTCGCGAAAAGACAGGACCAGATTATCGCGGTCAGCAATAACACGGCTCAAGATATAAAACATTTTTTCCTTACACCCTCATCCAAACTCAATGTAGTGCATAACGGGGTTGATCATAGCCACTATTATTCAGAAAATGTCGATTGTTCAAAGGCATTGATCACTCAGCGATATGGCCTCACTTCGCCATTCTTCCTTTATGTTTCCCGACTGGAGCATCCCGGGAAAAACCACATCCGCCTCATCAAAGCATTTGAAATGCTCCATAAAAGCCATCCTGACTGGCGTCTTGTCTTCGCTGGCAGCGATTGGGACGGAGCTGAAATCATTCACGAAGCAGTGAGCAAATCAAATTGCAAAAACTCTATTCGCTCGCTCGGATTTGTACCAAGTGAAGTGTTGCCTGATTTAATGCGAGCCGCAGAAGTCTTTGTTTATCCATCACTCTATGAGGGATTCGGGCTTCCTATCGCTGAAGCTATGGCTTGCGGCTGCCCTGTGATTTGCTCCAATTGCAACAGTATGTTGGAAGTCGCAGGCGACGCCGCAGCGACAGCTAACCCTGAGAATGTGCTAGCATGGAAAACTCAATTGAAGCGTTTGGCAAGTAATCCACATCTGCGCAGAAAGCATGCATTGGCTGGATTGCAACGTGCGCGTAGTTTTGATTGGAAACATACAGCCTCCGCATCGATCAAGGTATTTGAAGCCGCTGGGGGTTTGGGGCAGACTTAAACCCATGGCATTCCATATGACGTAATTGTAATACCCCCTATGCCGATCATCAAAATTAGATACCCGTCATGCAGATGCCAAGGAGGTGCCCCAGAGGATAGGGACTGAAGAAACATTCCACATGACGAATATAAAATTCAAATCCACTTACTTTTTCGAAATAAGACAGCAAGACATTTTTAAATCGATTCTGGTTGCGATTCAGTGAAGCCATTTTTCACAAAAAACTACCGTATGGGTTGTGCTTACTAAAACTGTGCTTACATGATTCCGCCTAAATGAAATCACAGTATCTTGTTCTTCCTTGACTCTTTTTTAATATCCGCTTGCTTCGGAGGCTTAGCATCTGGCGTGGAGGCTTCATCGATGGTGCAGATGTCTTCTGCGCCGGCCTGCTCGAAAA
>CAZRGY010000004.1:0-15694 GCA_964599715.1 uncultured Verrucomicrobiota bacterium
GAAATTTGTAAGTGACCAACCCCAGCAACCAAATGGCGCCCGCGATCAAGAACCCCTTCCAGAATCCGCGCCACCCGCGTTGCCAGCGTCGCCGACGGGCAGTTGCCGCCAGCGTTTCTTTGATTACGTGGAATTCACTCATGGCTTGAATTTAACAGTGCCGCAGGTCCCCCGGCTTTGCCAGTGGAAAATCATCGGCTTTTTATCACTCCTTTGAAGGCTTTCCCCCATACCGCCAAGGCGGGGCAGACCCACACTGTTACCTTCGACAGCACCGGAAACGGTTTGTTCAAACCTAGTGTGGCTGTCTTACCCAACATATTCTCAAACACCACGATATGCCAGCGTTCTTACCTCACCAGAGAAGCTGTCATTTTATGAGACTATACTTCACCGAGCGCGTCATCCCGTAAGAAAAATTCATTTCCACCTTTCGCCCGTCCGGAGCCATTTTCTCGGTTTTGCACGCGATTACGCCGCTTATCATCGTAGACTTCCCTTTGTTAAAGGATAACCCTTCTGATGTAGGCATGGTGTTGGAAATTTTTAACCGCAAGGTTGACTTGAAGCCCATATCCTTCAGCGATGCCGTATTTTTTATCGTCACATTTTTCACTTCAATATCAGTCGCCACCTCCAAACCCCATCGGCTGGCGTTGACTATTCTGGAACTGCCGGTCACATCTTCCTTCTTGAACTCAGCATCTATCCCGGAAAAATCCTTCACCACAGCCTCAGCATTGACCGGCCATTGCTCTACAGTTTTCCGCCGCATCTTTGTCCCGATGGTCTCACCACAAGCGATCTCTTTGGATTCAAGCAGATTGAATAGCTGCTTAAAAGTCCTAGCCAGCTCTGGACTCACCTCTGTATCCTTAATGGAATACACCGTCCTCTTATCCTTGAATTCCGCAATCAAAACTGTGCCTGCGGGTAGCATAATTTCTGATTTCTCGTTCTCATTCCGCACCATGTTCATGGACTGCACCGTCAGAGATGACTTCACTGGATCCCCATCTTCGTCCACAATCAGGATTTCGACTGTCCCCTGTAAAGTCGCCACCTTCTTTTCCGAAGATCCATCCTTGAGCTCGCCGCCCACCATTACTGATTCCTCGCGAACATCCTTCAGTTCACCCCAATAGCGAAATTTCTCCCCCGTCTTGACTGGGATACTGGACCGGATCTCGTAATCCTCAGCAGCCACCAAAACTCCCAAAGGAAAGACCAGTAAAAGTAGAATGGCTGAAAACCTCTTGATCGGCAGCATCATCCCGCTTGCATAAGCTCTATTACATCCCGATGCAACGCCATTCACCTCTTGCTGCTAACCTCCTTGGCCAATTCGTAATCATACGCAAATACCTCTGTCCGGCTTCAGTCATCATCATACCTACTTCGCTTTTCCCCATCTGTATGAATCTATGTCTATCTGTGGTTGAATTTCCCCTTCTCCCACTTAATCTCCCTCCACTATGTCGGAAACATCCAATACCCCGTCCACCACCCGTACCGATGGACGCCAGCCGGACCAATTGCGTCCGATTCGCTTTCAGAACCATATCGCCCCGCACGCCACCGGCTCCACGCTCATCGAGTGGGGCAACACCCGCGTCATCTGCGGCGTGACCGTGGATGAAAAAGTCCCGCGCTGGATGAAGGAGCAAAACGTCACCGGCGGCTGGATCACCGCCGAGTATTCCATGCTCCCCTACTCCACCGTAGGCCGCAAACCCCGTGATATCTCCAAGGGCAAGCTCGATGGCCGTTCCCAAGAGATCCAACGCCTCATCGGCCGTTCTCTCCGCAGCGTCATTAACTTAGAAAAACTCGGTGCCCGCACTGTGTGGATCGATTGTGATGTGCTCCAGGCAGATGGCGGCACCCGCACCGCTTCCATCACCGGTTGCTACGTCGCCCTGATGCTCGCCATCAAGAAGCTGATGGCCGATGGTTTGATCACTGAGAACCCGCTCAAGGAAGCCGTCGCCGCCGTCAGCATCGGCATCGTGAATGGTGCTCCGCTGCTCGACCTCTGCTACGTGGAAGATGCCGCCGCCGAAGTGGACCTGAATCTCGTGATGACCGCCGGGGGCAAGTATGTGGAAGTCCAAGGCTCCGGCGAGGAATCCACTTTCAGCGAGGAACAGTTGCAAGCCATGCTCAAGGTGGGCCGTCAAGGCATCCAGCAGCTCGTGAAATTGCAGGAAGCCGTTTTGGCCCAAGCTTGATATGTCAGACGCCAAGTCCGCCCCCACCCGTCTCTACCTCGTCCGACATGGCGAAGTGGAAACGAAATACCACAAGGTCTTCGGTGGCAGCCGTATCGACATGAAGCTGTCCGATCACGGCCACGAACAGGCCACCCGCATGGCCGAGTATCTGCATACCGAGCGTATCGATGCCATCTATTGCAGTCCCATGACGCGCGCTCAGCAGACCTTGGCCCCGCTGTTGGAAAAGATTCCTCATCACCAGCCTCGCACCTTGGAAGGCCTGCGCGAAGTGGATTTCGGCGCCTGGACCGGCCTCACCTGGAATGATGTGCAGGAGAAGTTCGGTATCAGCGCTTTCGACTGGCTCGACCAGCTTCACGCCGCGGCCATTCCGGAGGCTGAATCCGCGATGCAGTTCCGCATGCGCGTGGAACCTGCCTTGCAACAGATTATCGAGTCGCACAAAGGCCAGCACGTGGCGGTCATCTGCCACGGCGGCGTCATCCGCATGCTGCTCTCGTTGCTGCTGGATATACCGCTTACCACTTTGGGTCGTGTGCAGATCGAATACGCCGGCATCTCCGTCGTGAACCTGCACGCCCACAAGAGCGAACTTCAACTCCTCAACTTCACCCCATGGCGCGACCATCGTTGAAATCCAAACAGCTCCGCAAAGTCTCCCTCGAGATCCATGCGGAATCCGAAGAAGCCGTGCTGGAGTTACTGGCAGCACGCTTCTCCAACACCCCCTCGATCTACAGTGATTTCGAGACCGGCCAGACCATCGCCATCGTCTATCTCGATGCCGATGAGGTATGGAGCAAGCGGGTGGAAAAAGAGTTGGCTGCCGAACTGAAGAACATCCAGGACTGCGGCTTGAACGTCGGCCCTGCCCTGATCCGTGCGGAATGGATCAAGCGCGAAGACTGGGCGAACTCCTGGAAGCGTCACTTCAAGCCCATGAGCATCGGTGGCAAGCTGCTCATCCGCCCCGGCTGGATCAAGCGCAAGGCCAAACCCGGCCAGGCCCTAGTCGTCCTCAATCCCGGCCTCAGCTTCGGCACCGGCCAGCACGCCACCACTTCGTTCTGCCTGCATCAACTCGCGAAGGCCCGGAAGAAAAGCACGGCACAATCCTTCATGGATATGGGCACCGGCTCCGGCATTCTCGCCATCGCGGCGGCCAAGCTGGGTTACGGCCCCATCGACGCCTTCGATTACGATCCCGAGTCAGTCCGCGTCGCCAAAGAAAACGCCGCCAAGAATAAGGTCACCGACAAACTGAAACTCAAACAGGCTGACCTCACCAAGCTGCCCGCCAAATCACGCCAGCGTTACGACATCGTCTGCGCGAATCTCATCTACGACTTGCTCGTAGCAGAGGCTCCCAAGATCAGCGCGCGTGTTCAGCCAAACGGCATGCTCGTCCTCGCCGGCATCTTGGAAACGCAATTCACCAAGGTAGAAGAAGCCTTCGGCCAACTCGGCTGGAAACTAGTCGCCAGCAAAGTGGAAAAGGAATGGCGCTCGGGGAGTTTTAGACGCTGCGAGAAATGATTCACATCTCGCGCAAGCGAGTAAAGACTCCTAGCGGCGGCTTTCAAGCCGCCGTTATCTGTTTAGAAAACACCGTCGCATAGCGACGGAAGATTTCTATCCACTTAATCAATCTCACCCAAAAGAGTGAGCCAATCTAGTGGAGGAAGTCCACTGCGCATGCTATTTTCCACTAAGCTACCAAGCATGAGCATAGTCTCACCCAATCGGCACGAACTCTGGTTTTCCTTCGGCATAGCGTTTCTCGCTGTAAGCCTGTCATGCATCCCGATAGGTTTCACAGACTGCTTGATACTCGCCGCCGGATTGATCATCGCCTTCTTCTGTGCGCTCAATGCATATCTTGATCGTGAGGAAATGAACCTTATTGAGCGTGTGCTTTCGGTCTGTTGGCTGGCGTTCCTTACTTTTCTGACTCCATTCGTCATCTATTCCTTAAGCTCGATAACGACTTTCGCGAATAAATGATACCTGTGTTTATGCAACTCAGATTACCTCCCCTCGCGTTCGCGAGGAAAGATTCCTAGCCACGGGCTTTCAGCCCGTGGTCACCTCCTCTTAATTCCTGCGTCGCTTAGCGACGCAAGACCCGCGTAGATCAAAGGAACGGACAACCACCGTTTCCAACTCTCATTCCGTACACTTTTTCCGACTCCCAACTTTAATGTTAATCCCCCCGCCAATCGAACTCCCCCATCTGAAAAGCAACATTCTGGTTAAAATAATTCACACGATTCTTGAACAATTTTCAGCTAGGTGTATTCTATAACTCCGAGAAAGCCCTTAGCATCATATCCAGTCCGCACCCAAGCCTTAATTCATGCGGTGCAGACATCTTGGCACTGATTAAGCTGAGGGAGAACAGTGAGAAAGGAAAACGTCTGCTATGAGTAAATCGACTGAACTCCTGTCGGAAGCACTGCGTAACTCCAAACACCCATTCCGTCAACTGGCCAACCAGCCTGACAAAGCGCACAAAAACCGATACGAGCGACGTAAAGTACGACAGTTCATCTACCAGGGAGATTGGACTGGAGAACAAGAAGCAACCTAAACCCTCAAACTTTAACTAGAAAATGGATAAGCCACGCTGCAAAGCGTGGCTTATTTTTTGACATGCCTCAGGGGAAATCGCGGAAGCCTTATTTCCCCTTCTTCTCCCGCGCCTTCTTCGCATCTTCCTGGCATTCGGGACAGACACCGAAAAATTCCAGCTTATGGGTCACGGCCTGATAGCCATGCCGCTTGGCGATGGCGTCTTCGAGTTCTTGCTGAAAACACTCATCGATCTCCACCACATCTGCGCAGACGGTGCAGATGAGGTGGTGGTGATGTCCGTCCTCCCCTTCGTGCACCAGTTCAAACCGGGCGGTGCCGTCACCGAAATCAAACCGCTTCACCAGCTCCATCTCTTCCAACATGTGCATGGAGCGGTAGATCGTGGCCAGGTCGCACATGCCTTCCGGCAAGCCAGCCTGGATCTCCTTGTTCGTCATCGGATGCGGATGCTGGCGCAAAAGGTCCAGGATGGCCTGTCGCGGTCCGGTGATCTTGCGGGCGTTCTTGCGAAGCTTCGCCGTCAGTTCCGAGAGATTGGACTGCGGATGATTGCAGCCATGGCTGTGGGTATGCTTGTGATGTCGCTGGCTGCACTTGCTCATGAGGGCAAAGGCTGATTGGCGTTCCGCTTTCTGGTGAACAACCGTATCACTAGCGTCAACAGGAACAAGGCGATACAAGCCAGTGCGATGGTCGCCCCGCACGGCGCATTAAACTGATAAGACAGCGCGATGCCCCCCAGACCACCGATCACGCCGATGAGCAGGCTGTAAACGATCTGTTGCCGCAAGTTGCAACTCACGTTCCGCGCCGCCGCCGGCGGGATGACCACCAGCGAAGTCACCAGCATGATACCCAGCAACTGGATGCTCACCGCCACCGTGACCGTCAACGCCAGCACGAAAAGATAATTCGCCCGGCGCACATTCACGCCGCATACATGCGCCAGATCTTCATGCGCCGAGATCAGCGTGAGCACATTCAGGTTCATGAAGACACTGACCGCCACGACCGCGAACAAGACTCCCGCCACCACCACATCGCGGTCCTCCACCGCCAGGATGTCACCAAAAAGATAGCTGTGCACCTGCCCCAAGTAACCGCCCTTGACCAGGCTGAGAATGAAAATGCCGAGTGAGATGGAACCGGCGAGCAGCAGCGCCATGATGGTATCGGTCATCAGCTCGGTGTTCTCCTTCAACCAGATGATCGCCATCGCGACCAGCAGGCCGAATCCGATCACCGGCAGGGTCAACTCCGTCATCCCCATCCAGATACCGATAGCCACACCGGTCAAGGCCCCGTGCGCGATGGTTTCGCTGAAGAAGGACATCCTCCGGGCAGTGACAAACACGCCCAACAATGCACACAACGGGCACAGAAACAACGCCGCCAGGAAGGCGCGGATCATGAATGCTTCAGTGAACATGGTGGTGATGTTGGTAAGGCGAGACGTGGATGCCGTACGCCTGTTTCAAAGATTCCGCATTCATCACTTCCTCCGGCGAACCCTCGCAGCAAATGGTACCGTTCAAGGCATAGACCCAGCTCGCGTGCCGGTAAACCATCGAGAGATCGTGCGAGACGAGCACCACGGTCATCCCGTGATGTTTATGCACCTTGGTGATGAGATCATAGAAAGAGTCTTCACCGGGGGAATCCACCCCGGCTGTCGGCTCATCCAGCAACAACAGGTCTGGCGCCTTCAACAAGCTGAACGCGATAAGCACCCGCTGCAATTGCCCGCCAGACAGCGCCGCAATCGGCCGGTCCAGCAACGGCTCCACCCCGATCTCTGCCATGGTGCTGCGCAGGGCGTCATCCGACCACTTGCGCGAATGCCAAAACCAATTCCGGCTTTGTGACAGGCGCAAGCTCAAGAACTCACGCACACTCAGGATGAAACTGCGCTCCAGGGCGAGCTTCTGCGGCACGTAACCGATCCGCGGCATCGCCCGTTGCAGATTGGACTCTCCGAAGATTTTGACCTGCCCTTGGTCCGGCTGCTGCAACCCCAGGAGACACCGCAGCAAAGTCGTCTTACCCGAACCGTTCGGGCCGATGAGCGCGACCACGGAGCCCTTCGGCACCTTCATGTTCACGCCTTTTAAGATGGGCTGGCCACCGAACGAAACCTTCAACCCTCTGACATCGATGGCAGGAACCGGTCCCGGATCTGGGTTATGAGAATGACACTCGCAGGACATATCATTTGAGGTAACGCTGCAAGGTCGCCGCGTTACGCCGCATGCCTTCCTCGTAGGTCGCTGGTTTCAGATCTCCCGTCTCCAGCGTATCCAAGGTCGCCAGCGGCACCTTGGAGTCTTCCGCGATGCGTTCGGCTATCTTCTTGGGGAACTGCGGTTCGGCAAAGAGCACCTTCACCTTTTTATCGCGCATGACCGTCAGCAGCTTGCTGAGGTAACGTGGGGATGGTTGCACCTCCGGCACCTCTTCCACCACCCCGGCCAGCTTCAGGCCATAGCGTTTGACCATGTAAGGAAACGCATCATGAAAAGTCACGAACGCCCCGCCCTTCACCGGCTCGAGCATGTCTTTGATGTCTGCATCCAGCTGCTCCAACTTGGCGATATACGCCTTGGCATTCGCCGCATAGGCAGCAGCGTTCTTGGGATCAGCCTTGGAGAGGGCCTTCTCGACGTTCTTCACGCAATGGATGGCCAATAGCGGATCCAGCCAGATGTGGGGATTCGGTCCATGCGAATGATCGTGATCATCCTTGCCGCCCAAAGAGATGCCGTGCCCGGACTTGAGCAACTTGTCCTTGGAAAGGCCGGCGGCCAGTTCCACCAACTTACCAGCCTTCTTGCTGCCGCTGGAATCGATAGCCTTGTTCAGCCACATCTCAATGCCCAGCCCATTCACCATGATGATGTCCGCCTCGCTTAGTTTACGGATATCGCGAGGGGTGAACTGATAGTCATGCGGACCGGCTCCCTGCGGCAAAAAATTCTCCACCGTGGCATGCTCACCCGCCACATTCGCGGCAAAGCAATACACCGGCAGAAAGCTCGTCAACACGCGTAGCTTTTCTGCCGAGGCAGAAGAAACACCGATCAACCACAGGCAGGCCACCATGCCCAGCCACCTGCTAAATAGACATTTCGGGATCACGTTTGGAAAATATCACTGGTTGATCAATTATGCAAACCTTTTGCAATTCAGACATAAAAACAGACCTCCGAAAGTGATTTCGGAGGTCTGCGGGCGAACCCAAACTTACTTCATCAGCAGAGCCTGACGGGCGCGCTTGATGGCGCTGGTCAGACGGCGCTGGAACTGGGCCGAGAGGCCGGTGTACTTGCGGGGCAAGATACGGCCTTGATCGGTCACGAACTGCCGGAGCAGTGTCACGTTCTTGAAATCGATGGCGTCGATGGTGAACTCGATCTTCGGTTTCGGGCGCTGGATGCGGGTACCCATCGCCGAACGGCGATTACCCGACTTTTCTTTGGTATTCTTGCGTGCCATAATGACTACTTGATTTCGCGATGCAAAGTATGACGCTTGAGGGCGGGATTATACTTCTTCTTTTCCACCTTATCCGTCTGGAGCTTCTTGTTACGCGTCGTGGTATAACGCGAAGGAGATTTGCCCTCCTTACGGGCTTCTGTGCATTCTAATGTAACGATTTCGCGGGGCATAAATTATTCTTTCTCTTTGGCCGGCTTGTCATCATCGCCGTCATCATCATCAACATCCGAGCCGCCGACACTATCAACGGAACCGAGGGAGCCAAGGCGTTTCTGACGCAAGGCACCTTCTTTTTCCAGTTGAGCCTGGGCTTCCACGGTGAAACGGGTCCACGGGATCGCCTCAAGGCGGGCCTTGGGGATCTGCTTGCCGGTCAGCTCACAAACCCCGAATACACCCTTCTCGATCCGGCGGAGCGCTTCCTCGATCTCATAGATCGCGTCCTGATCGGACGAAAGCAGACTCAAGGCAAAGTCGCGGTCAAAATTATCCGTGCCCGCATCACCCATGTGCAGGCTGTAACTGGTGACGGTCTCGGCCGATTCCTTGGCCAAACCATTCATCTGGGCCAGCAAACGCTCACGCAAGCCCAGCAAAGTATTATAATACTTCTGCCACTCCGGCTTGATCTTGACGCCACCATTGGCAGCAAACCCAGTCTTCGTTGCCTTGCCTTTGGGATTCGGGACAAAACCAAGGATGGCTGCCGCGGTGGCCGAACCGACCGCATGGCCACGGGCTGGTGCCGCTTTGGCAGGTGCAGCCTTGGCCGCCGCCTTCTTGGACGACGAGGCAGATGCTTTCGACGAAGCCGACTTGGCTCCGGAGCTTTTCGCGTTGGACTTAGATGTAGTCACGACTACTGTACGTTATACGCGTTATTATTATTTCAGGCTGAAATCGGGTCGTTTCGCCACAAAAACGAACATCCAAGCCCGTTTGAGAGTGCGTGAATGTAGCAAAGCAAAACAAATGCGCCACAAAAAACTGAAGAAAAATTTACCGGGTGAAAAACGGGGGTTTTAGGTCGGTTTTGGGCCAGTTTCCGGGGATTCTCCCGCCTCTGCGGCGTCTTCCCTGGCCAGTTGCTCCTCCAGTTCGGCCAGTTGCGGCTTCACCTGGCTCTCATAACAGTCCGGGCAGATACTATGACTGAAGTCGGTTCCCGTCTGGGCATGCAGGTAAGACTCGATTCCCTGCCAGTAATCCTTGTCATCCCTGACCTTCTTGCAATATGAGCAGATCGGCAGCAGACGCCGTAACTCACCCACCTCCCGCATGAATTGCAATATCCGCTTCGCCACCCGTAAACGCAGGATGAGTTCCTCCGGGCGTAATGGTTTGGTCAGGAAATCATCCACCCCCGCATCCATCGCCGTCTTGTGATTCTCCCGGCCGATCCGGGCGGTAAGCATGATGAAATAACAATAGGCCCGGGCCCGCTTGCGACTGCGGATTTTCTGGCACAGCTGGACTCCATCCATTTCCGGCATCATCCAGTCACTCACCACCACCTCGAAGGGCTGCACGATGAATTCCCGCCAAGCATCCGCTCCATTGACGGCAGAGACAACCTCATGACCCTCGTTTTCGAGCGTCATCTTCAGAACCCGCATCGAAATCGGGTCATCCTCTGCGATCAAAATTTTCACGTGATTATTCTCAAAAGTGATTCCACAGTTGGGGTCTTCCGTCCAACAACCATCTATCATTACCCGCCGGATAACTCTTCCATGGTATGCGGATACGCCTCAGGCTGCCGGAACCGTGCCTTTCAACTGGCTTCTAAAGACATGAATCAGGGCTTTGACCCCCAATTCTAAAAAAATGAACGGCTTGGCGATGAAGTCATTCCCCCCGCTCAGCATGGACTTCGTCCGGCTGTCGAAGTCCGTCAGGCCGGTGACGAACACCACCGGCGTCTTCGCGTGTGCCGGCAGAGCCCGGATCTTTTGGCACAGTTCAAATCCGCTCATCCCGGGCATTTCCACATCCAGAAAGATCAGTTCAAACGTATTGGCCGAGAGGATGGCCAATGCTGAATTCGGCTCGTCCAAGTTAAGCGATTTCAACCCCACCTTCTCCAGCGCATAGATCACCGCCTTGCGCGAGATGGGGTCATCATCCACCACCAGAATGCTGCTGTTTGGGAGCTGGCCCGATTCCGCCGGGCCACAATGCCTGAACAGTTCCTCGATAAAGTCCACCGCTTGCGCCACAGTACGCAATGTGGAAGGTGTGATCTGCTCCGGCTTCATCTGCAATTCCGATAAAAATGCTTCGATGGCGGAGGCCATCTTGGCCAGCCGCTGCGCTCCGGCCAACCCCGCGTTACCGGTGAGAGACCGCACCTTCCGCAACAGATCACCACTGGTAGCCACTCGTGTTTCCGGGGTCGTGGCTTTGAGGAAATTATGCAGCAAAGCGCGTAATGTGTTCATCGTTTCGCGGGCCCCATCCACAAAGGCGCTCCGCAACTCCGCCTGAAATTCCACATCAGCCGCCGTGGAAGCGGTCTGGGCGACCCCGGAAGCAAACGCCGCCGACATGGTTGCCACCGGAAGCGGAGCCGCCGCCACCGGGGGAGGTGCTGCGGGTGGAAAAGCGGGCGCGTTTTTCTGCTCCAGCAGACGATCCACGATCTCCATCATGGTCTTGGGAGTGCAGTCCGCCTTGGAAATGCACCGGTTGGCCCCGGCCTGCCAGGCTTCCGTCACCAGGTGAGCGAGATAGGAATTGGAGAGCACCACAATCGGCAGCGCGGAGAATCTGGGATGGGCCCGGATGCGCTTGATGACCTCAACCCCATTAAGCTTCGGCATCATCAAATCCAGTTGCACGATATCCGGCTGGAAAGCTTCCAGCTTTTTCAAACCCTCCTCGCCATCTTTGGCGATCTCGACCACGAACCCGGCCATCTGATACTTGTTCCGGTAGATGCCGGCCACCACTTGATCGTCTTCTATGATGAGAATTTTTTTCATCCGGGAGCTGCCGTAACTCTAGTCCCCTCAAGCTGTTAAGGAAACATGTTTTTGCGGTCACACCATCTTCTTCAATTGCGGCCGCCAAAGGTGGATGAGCGCTTTTACGCCCAGCTCCAAGAAATGGAAAGGTTTGGCGATCAGATCATTCCCGCCGCTCAGGGTGGATTGCGCCTTGCTCTGGAAGTCAGTCAGGCTGGAGACAAACACCACCGCTGTCTGCTTGTATTGCGGCACCGCCCGTATCTGTTTGCACAATTCGAAGCCCGTCATGCCTGGCATGTCGATATCCAAGAAGATGAGGTCGAACTCAGTTCCCATCAGCAATGCCAGAGCGGCATGCGGGTCATCCAGATCGATGCATTTCAAGCCGACCTTCTCGAGCGCAAACACTACTGCCCGGCGGGAAAGCGGTTCATCATCCACCACCAGCACACCCTCCACGGCGATCGCGTCAGCTCCGCCGCCACCCCGGCGCAGCAATTCATCCAGAAAATCGATCGCCTGCGCCACGGTACGCTGGCTGGAGATGGTGAGCAATTCCGGCCGGTCCACCAGTTCTTTCAACAAGGCTTCCAATGCCGAGGCCATCCGCGCAAACCGCGTCAATTCCGCCAAGGCAGCCTTGGCTTCCAGGCTCCGGACTTGGGCATAAAGTTCACCAGTAAAAAAACACACCGTCTCCGGACGCGGACTCCGCATCCAATCTTGCAACGTCTGGCGCAGTTTGGTGATCGCAGCAGGTGCCTGCTGCAAAAAAGCATCGGCCGTATTGACCTTTTTCAGCAACTCCGCTCCCGCCGGGAAAGGGATGACCTCATACAACGGAGAGAAAGGCTTGGCCTCAGGTTCCGGGGTGAACTGTTTCAGGGGAACCGTATGGGGAGCTGGCTCATTCACCTTGCGAATGATCTCAGCAAGCACCCGGGGAGTGCATTCTGATTTCGTCACACAACGGGTCGCTCCGGCATCCCAAGCATCCTTGACCCGGTTGGAAAGGTAGGCATTGGTCAACACGATGATGGGCAGCTGCCGGGTATCAGGTGCTGCCCGCAGTTTTTTTAGCACCTCGATGCCGTCCAGCTTGGGCAACCCCAAATCCAGCACCATGACATCTGGCTTGAACTTGTGCGCCTGCTTTATGCCCTCCTCCCCATCCTTGGCCATCACTACTTCGAAACCCTCGGCACCCAGCTTGGTCCGGTAGATGGTTGACACCACCTCATCATCTTCAACCATCAAAACTTTCTTCATCCAAGACCTTTCATTTGCTAGCCGGCCGGCAGCGCGGCCAAATAATCTTTCAAACCCGCCTCCACCCGGCTGAAGTTGGCCTCCAGTTCATCCAATAGCGGAGCCACTTGGTCCAACTCGCTTTCGGTGGCCAGATGCTCCACCCGTTTGAATAGCGGCGTCATCACCAAGATACCACAGGTGGCACTGGCACCGGCACAACTGTGTGCCACCCGTTGCACATCTGGCGCGTTCTTGCCCGCATGATGGACTTTGAGCCGTTCCAATTGCTCCCGGGTCTGTTGCAAGTAAAGATCTACCAACTCCTGCGCGGCATCCAAATTACCTTCAGAGAAATCGTTCAACCGGTCAAGGTCAAGCAACTTGGCAGGCGCGGCCTGCGAAACGACTCTTTGCGACATCGTCAATTTCTCTTGGGCCGGAGCCGCCGATCCTTTGGCTGCGGATTTGCGGATCTGCGAACCCCAACGCTCGATGGCGGAATATAAGACCTCGGCCCGGACCGGCTTGGGAATATAATCATCCATGCCGGAAGCCAGGCACTTCTCCCGATCCCCCTTCATCGCGTTCGCCGTCATGGCGATGATCACGTGCCGTCCCGGATTCATGAACCGGCCGGCTTCCGCCTCGATGACCCGCACCTGTCGTGATGCCTCCAAACCATCCATCTCCGGCATCTGCACATCCATGAAGACGATATCGTAATGCTTGGTGGCCAAAGCCTGCAGTACCTCCACTCCGTTGTTGGCCACTTCCGCGCGATATCCCACCTGCGCCAGCAGCCGCAACGCCACCTTCTGGTTGATGGAATTATCGTCCGCCACCAGCAAATGCAAAGGCAAACGGTCAGCCAGCCGCTCGTCGGACTTCTGGTTGACAGCCGGTTGGGCCAAAGAGTCCACGCTTGGGTTTAACATCTGTAACAAAGCCTTTTGAAATTGGGCCGGTTTTACCGGTTTGCTCAAGCAGAGCTTAAACAGCTCCCGTTCAGCCGCCGGCATATCCGAGCGGAGCCCGAGGGAGGTCATTAATAATCGGGGAATTTTGATATTACGGGCGTCCAGCTCCCGGGCCAGCATCACGCCATCCATCTCGGGCATCTGGTAATCCAACACCAGCGCATCATACACCTTGCCGCCAGACAGCAGACTCAACGCGACTTCAGCATTGGCGGCAGTATCCACCCGCATACCCCATCTCAATCCGGCCAGTTCCACCACTCGACGGTTGGTTTTGTTATCATCCACCACCAAGATGGAGCGATCTTTGAGTGTTTCCACCGAGCCCAGTGCTGGCTCGATCTCCAGCTCGGCGGCGATGGCCGGAATCTCGAATTGGAACACGGAACCCCGGTTCAGTTCGCTTTCCACAGTCATATCACCCCCCATCAATTTGACGAGCTGCTTGGAGATCGCCAACCCAAGGCCGGTGCCACCGAAATGACGGGTAGTTGAGGCGTCAACCTGGCTGAATGACTTGAACAGCCGGTGTATTTTATCCTGCGGAATGCCGATACCCGTATCCCTCACCCGGACCATCAGGCCTGGTGAGCCATCAGCCAAAGATTCCCCGGCCAGTTCCACGACCACCTCACCTTTGCGGGTGAATTTCACCGCATTGCTGATGAGATTCGCCAGCACTTGGCGGAACCGGGTGACATCTCCCAGAATGACGCCTGGAGCACTCAGCTCCATAAGACAGGCCACTTCCAGACCTTTTTCAAATGCCCCGGTCGAGAACAGATCCAATGTATCGTCTACTGCCTGCCGGACATCAAAGGGCTGGTTCTCCAGTTCCAGATTGCCGGATTCGATCTTCGAGAAATCCAAGATGTCGTTGATGATGGTCAGCAGCGTGTCGCCGCTGTTGCGGATGGTCTCCACCAGCTCATTTTGCTCCTCGCTCAAAGGGGTCTCCAGCAGCAACCCCGTCATGGCGATCACCCCGTTCATCGGGGTACGGATCTCATGGCTCATGTTCGCCAAAAATTCGGACTTGGCCCGCACTGCTTCTTCAGCCGTCCGGCGCGCCCGGTCCAGTTCCTGAATGGTATGAGTCAACTCATCCTGCAGATGCTTGGCCCGCAAGACGGCTTTCACCCGGGCACGCAATTCCGCAATCTCAAATGGCTTGGTGATGTAATCGACCGCCCCCAAGCTGAAGCCCTTGACCTTGTCCTCCACGCTGTTCCAGGCCGTCAACACGATGACCGGAATCGCAGCGGTAGCCGGGTCCGACTTGAGATGTTGCAAGACGCTGAAGCCATCCTCGTCCGGGAGCCCCAGATCTAGCAGGATCAACTCTACTCGGGAGGTAACACTGGGATGGCGGCCATCCGCCCCCGTCATCACCTGCAGGACCGACAAAGGCTCGCTCCGCAAAGCATCAGTGATGGTTTCACCGACCAGGCGGTCATCATCGATCACCAGCACATTATATTTGCTCCCGTTCTGGGTCATCTGTTTATGCCTTGTCTGATACGACTTGATTTACTTCAAGACTGCTTACTTTTCTTTTTCCTGCTGCAACAATTCGGTGACCGCTTCCAGCTCGGATAACAAAGAGCCCACCAGTTCCGCAGGATTCTGCAAAGTGCCGGTCTTGGCCTCTTTTTCCAACTGTGCCGCCAGCTTGGCGAGTCGCAAGACGCCCAAGTTGCTCGCACTTCCTTTCAAGCTGTGCGCTGCATGCTGTAGCGCCTTCAAATCACCTGCCTGCCAGCCATGTTGGATACGATGGAGCCGCTCCGGTGCATCCACCAAAAACAGGTCCACCAGTTCAGCCAATGGGTCAGCCTGCCCCGGTTCGCGCAATTCGCGCAATCCGTTGATGACAGTATAATCGAGCCGCTCTACACCGTTGTGCGATTCGGCTGTCTGAGCAGCTGGAGCGGCAGTTACGGTGTGATCCGAGGCGCTGCTGGTCTCTGGCACATATCGCTCCAACATCACCGCCAGTTCCTCGATCTGCACTGGTTTGGACACATAATCATCCATGCCTGCGGCCAGACACTCAGCCCGATCCCCATCCAAGGCATTGGCCGTCATGGCTATGATCTTAACCGGAGTCTGCGACTTAAACACTTGTGGCTGTTCACGTTCTATCCGGCGAATCTCACGGGCCGCCGAG
>CAZRGY010000004.1:15704-25282 GCA_964599715.1 uncultured Verrucomicrobiota bacterium
GCGGTGTAGCCATCCATCTCCGGCATCTGGCAATCCATCAAGACTATCTCATAGGGAACCTGCCGCAAGGCAGCGACCGCTTCCAGCCCATTAGCCACCGTATCCGCCTGATACCCCAGCTTGCGCAGTTGTAACAGGGCTACTTTCTGGTTCACCATGTTATCCTCCGCCAACAAGACCTTGGCACTCTTGCGGGTTTCACTGCCATTCACCGCCCGGCCATCAGCCCGCTGCCTTTCCAGATGGACATCGTCATCTTCATAGCCCGCCATCACCCGGGCGATAGAATCGAACAACCGCGATTGTTTGACCGGCTTGACCAAGCAGGCGGAGATGCCAGCGGTGTGTAATGATCTGGCCTCGAGTCGTTGCCCCAACGAAGTCAGCATCAACATTTTGGGAGCCTTACGCCCGAAGTGCTTCACCACCTCGCGGGCCAGCATCAGGCCATCCATTCCCGGCATCTGCATATCCAGCAGTATCAGCTCAAAGGGCTGGCCCGCCTTCGCCTCCGCCTCCAATAAACGCAAGGCTTCCTCCCCACCGCTCGCGCTCTGGCTGACCATGCGCCAGGCTTTGGTCTGATGCTCAAATATCTGCCGGTTGGTCGCGTTGTCATCTACAATCAGCACTTTGAGTTCTGTCAGATCCGCGCGCTCCGTCAATGGTCGCCACGGACGATCCGCCTGCTTCTCCAGAGGCAGCTCGATCCAGAAAGTGGAGCCCTTGCCGGCGGTGCTCTCTACATTAATGGAGCCCCCCATAAGACTCACCAACTGCTTCGAGATGGCCAGTCCCAATCCGGTGCCGCCATACTTGCGGGTGGTGGAACCATCCGCCTGGGTGAAAGCCTGAAACATCTGGGACTGCACTTCCAACGGCATCCCGATGCCGGTATCGGTGACCAGAAAACGGAGCTTCACAGAGTCTTTATCATCCGCATCCATCACCACCCGCACCACAACTTCGCCGGCTTCGGTGAACTTCACTGCGTTGCCCACGAGGTTGATCAAGATTTGCCGCAAACGACCGGGATCACCCCGCAGGTAGGTGGGAATCTCTTCCGGCACATGGGAAATGATCTCCAAGCCCTTGTCTTGGGCCTTTTGCGCGAGCAGCTCCACGGTGCTCTCCACCACCTCGCGCAGATCGAGGTCGATCTTCTCCAAGATAAGCTTGCCCGCCTCGATCTTGGAAAAGTCGAGGATGTCGTTGATGATCGTCAGCAGCGCATCCGCACTGGAGCGGATCGTCTCGGAAAAGTCGCGTTGATCGGAAGTGAGCTTGGTATCCAGCAGCAACCCGGTCATGCCGATGATGCCGTTCATCGGGGTGCGTATCTCATGGCTCATGGTGGCCAAGAACTCGGACTTCAGCCGTGCGGTCTCCAAGGCCGCATCACGGGCCACCGCCAGTTCCTGCTCGGCCTTCTTAAGCGTAGTGATATCACGCGAGATGCCGATAATACCTGTCACTTGCCCATGCCGGTTACGCAAAGGCACTTTGGTGACCGAAGCCCAGATCTCCTCCCCATTCACCGCCACCTGCTTCTCCACCTTGTTGACCATCATCTCGCCGGTCAGGATGATGCGCTGCTCGTCCTTGAAAAATTCCCGGGCCAGCTCTTCCGAGTGAAAATCAAAATCCGTCTTGCCCACCACTGCCGCCGGGTCTTTCAAACCCAGCCGCTGGGCCATCGCCAGACTGCACCGCAGGAAACGGCAGCTCGTATCTTTGAAGTAAACCCGGTCGGGCACATTATCCAGCAAGGACCGCAAGAGATCGCGCTCGAAGGCCAGTTCATCTTCGATACGGCGTTTCTCCGTGACATCCCAGAAGATGCCCTGCACACCACTCACGTTCCCCTGGATGTCATACAAGGGTGTCTTCACCACTTGCATATAAGCCTTCTGATGATCGGGGGTAAGATACTCCTCCACCGTCTCAAAAGTGCCGCCCTTTTCCATGATGCGACGGTCATCCTCCTGATACTTGCGGGCCAATTCTGGCGGGAAGAAATCGAAGTCTGTCTTGCCGATGACATCTTCTTGGGAGTGCTCCAAGATACGGCAGAAGCGCTGGTTGGCGAACGTGAAACGCTCGTTCAGATCTTTGCGGAAGATGTTTTGCGGCAGGCATTCCACCAGGGAATGATAGAGGATTTCTGAGTTCTTCAGTTTCTCCTCCATCAGCTTGCGCCGGGTGATATCCGTCACCGTACCTTCATAAAACTCCAATTCTCCATTCGGCAGACGCACGGCCCGGGCATTCTCCGAGATCCAGATGATTTTTCCGTCCTTGCGATACACCTGTGCCTCAAACCCCGAGATGACATCCTCCTCGCGCATCAACCGCACAAATTCATCGCGCCGCTTCGGATCCACATAGATCTGCTGGGAGATGTCGTTGACCGAATTGATCAATTCTTCGGGCGCTTTATACCCGTAGATATCTGCCAACCGCTGGTTGGCCGCGAGATAATGCCCTTCCTTGGTGGTCTGGTAGATACCGACGGAGATGTTGTCAAAAATGCCGCGATATTTCGTCTCCGCGAAACGCAAGGCATCCTCTGTGCGCTGGTGACGCTCTACTTCATGCTCGATCTCTTTGACATGACGGCGCAATTCCAGATGCGTCACTACTTGGCGGGCCAACGTTCGCAAGGCCTCTTTTTGCTGGTCAGTCAAAGAACCGGGTACACGGTCCATGACATTCAGCGCCCCGATGGCAAACCCGTCCGGGGTGACCAAAGGCGTCCCGGCGTAAAAACGGATATTGTAAGGCGGGGACGCCAGCAAACCGGATTGATAACATTCATCGTCCCGGACATCCGGCACCTCGAACACATCATCCTGCAAGATAGTCCGGGCACAGAAAGCCTCCTCACGGGGTGTTTCCTGCAAATCAAGCCCTATCCGGGACTTGAACCATTGCCGTTTGCTGTCGATAAAAGTCACCCCCGCAATCGGACGCCCACAGATCTGTGCCGCCAACTGGACGATGTCATCAAACGAGGATTCCTGCCCGGTATCCATGATGGCATACCGCTCAAGCGCCTCAAGGCGCGCTGGTTCATTGGCAGGCTGGAGCAGCTTATTCACAGAATCACATCAACGTGAAAGGCATCGTTTTTGGGGCTTAGTCTTCCCCGCCAAAGGTTGCAGCCGATAAGCTTGTTTGCAAGTCAGACTTCCCCAAAACAGGCCTCGCTTCCTCTCGACAATTAAGCCTCCTGCCGCAAAGAAGTGTTTGCGTAAGACCCTGAACCGGCGCATATAAGAACCAAGATGCAACGGCTCGTCGAGGCAGTTCCGCCAGCCGCGGTAACCGGAGGCCCGAACGCCCCCCTACCGCGGCCAAAGGCATTGGACCCATCACAGTTGCGCCAGGCATACCGCTGGGTGCTGCTGGCTCGGCTGTTGGATGACAAGACCGCTGCCCTTTATCGTTCCGGACTGGTCCCCGGAGGTGCTTTTCTTTCCAAAGGCCAAGAAGCGCTCAGTGCTTCCTTGGCGATGCAACTCCAGCCGGGCGACATCTACGCTCCGCTGATCCGCGATACGGCCGGCCGGCTTGCTTTCGGTGAAACTATCCAAGATGCCTTGCGTTCCTGCATCGGTTCACCCCTTGGCCCCATGCGGGGTCGTGATGGGAACGTCCATCGTGGACGCCCGAAAGATGGGTATCTCCCGATGATCAGTCACTTGGGGGCCATTCCTTCGGTGGTGAACGGCGCATTGATCGCCCGCCGCTTGCAGGGTAAGCCTATGGGCATCGGTGCCACTTGCATCGGTGATGGCGGCACTTCTACCGGAGCCTTTCATGAAGCGATGAATCAGGCTGCCGTCGAACGGCTGCCACTGGTCATGGTGGTGGCCGACAATCAATACGCTTACTCCACCCATCGCTCCCGTCAATTTGCCTGCGACAGTCTGCTGGATCGCGCCGTGGGTTACGGTGTCGATGGCCATGCTGTGGACGGCACTGATCTCGCCGCCTGCATGCAGGTCATGGAACGTGCTGCAAGTCGTGCCCGTGAAGGCTGCGGCCCGCAGTTGATTGTCGCCTCCCTGCTGCGCCTGTGTGGTCACGGAGAACATGATGACGCCAGCTATGTGAACCCGGCCTTGAAAGAATCTCATGTGGGGCGCGATTGTGTGAAAGCCGCGGCCGATTGGCTGTTAGCCAATGGTGTTACCACCGAAGCAGAACTCACCAAACTGCAAGCCGATATCACGGCAGAACTCGAAAAGGCTGTGGATGAGATCCTACGCGATCCAACCCCTGATCCTAACGTTGAAAAGTGGACCGCCCTGGCCACTGCCGCCCTGCGAGAAAACGCTTCCTGACCAGCTGTGAGCATCACCTATCTCGAAGCCATCCGCGAAGCCCAAGCCCGTGCCTTGGGAGAAAATCCGAACGTCTATATCTACGGTCAGGATGTCGCTGATTTCGGCGGTGCCTTCAAAGCCACCAAAGGATTAGCTGCACAATTTCCCGGGCGTGTCATCGATGCGCCCATCAGTGAGGATGCCATCGTCGGTTCGGCCATCGGCGCCGCCATCCAGGGGATGCGCCCCATCATCGAGATGCAGTTCGCTGATTTCTCGACGGTAGGACTGAACCAGATCGTCAACCAGGCCGCCACTTACTATTGGCGCACGAATGTCCCCTGCCCCATCACCATCCGTCTGCCTTGCGGTGGCACAAGCGGTAGTGGTCCGTTCCACAGTCAAAGTCTGGAGGCCGTCTACGCACATTTCCCCGGCTTGGTCGTCCTGACGCCTGCAACGGTGGAGGATGCCTACAGCATGTTGCTGGATGCTGTGGCCATCGATGACCCGGTCATCTTCTGCGAACACAAATTTCTCTACTACCATCTCAAAGCAGAGAAGCTGCCGACCGAAGCCCTGCCCGTGGGCAAGGCGCGCATCGCCCGCGCTGGACGCGATCTCACGCTCGTGACTTATAGCGCGATGCTGCATGAATCGCTCGCCGCAGCGGAAGAATTGGCGACCCAAGGCTACCAAGTAGAGATCGTCGATCTGCGCTCCATCAAGCCGTTGGATACGGATACCGTCATGGCCTCCGTAGCTCGCACGGGACGTCTGCTGTGCGTCGGTGAAGCCTGGCCTTGGGGTGGTGTCACGGCGGAGGTCATCGCGCGTGTAGTCAGTGAAGGCTTCGACCTGTTGGATGCGCCGCCGCAACGGCTGAACGCCAAAGACACCCCGATTCCATTTCACCCGCGTCTGTGGGCCGCGCATCGGCCCACCGCGCAAAGTATCACGGCTGCCGCCCGCAACGTATTGGACTACTAATGCCGCACACCGTTCCCATCCTCATGCCGCAGCTTGGCGAATCTATCGCCGAGGCCACCGTCATCAGCTGGCTTGTGAAGGTCGGCGACACCGTCACCGCCGGCCAGGAAGTGATGGAGGTGGAGACCAGCAAAGCCACGCTCACCGTCACCTCGCCCGTCGCCGGCAAGATCAAGACGCTCAGTGCCGTGGAAGGCGAGACCTACGCCGTGGGCAATCTGCTGGGTGAACTCACCGCCGATGTCCCGCAAGTAAAGCCCGCGACCACGGACAAACCCCATTTCGCCGACCATTCGGGAGCGGTCACCATCACGACCACGACGAACACTGTGGAACCAGTGCTCAAGGGGCTGCCCGTCCCGGTGGGAGCAGCCGGAGCGAGTTATCTCTCACCACGTTTGAAGGCGCGTATGGCCGAACTGGGCCTCCATTCTGCCGACCTCGCCGGTTTGGCGGGCAGCGGTGCGAATGGCCGCGTGACGGTGGAGGATTTTGAAGCATTCGTGACCCGGCTGGAACAGAATCGACTGACACCGGCTTCCTCAATGCGCATCGCGGTGGCGGATGCCATGCGGCGCAGTTGGACACGGCCGATTGCAACGGTCGGCATGCCGGTAAGATTGGATGCCCTGCTCGCGCATCGCTCCAAGCAGAATCCCAAACCCGGTCCCGCGCTCTATGCCTTGCGCGCGCTTGCGCTCGCCTTGGGCGAGAACAGCGCACCAGCGGGCCGGCTCATCGGCTCCCGCATCGTTCACCCCAGCTCGATTGATATCGGGTTCGCCGTAGAAGCCGAGGATGGCGTGCTTGTGCCGGTCATCCGCGAGGCCAATCACAAAACCCTGAGCGAACTCGTCACCCGCTACAATGAACTGGTGACACTCGCCCGTGAACGTCGTCTGCCTGCGGGCTCCACCGGCGGCTCCATAGCGACGATCACGAATTTCGGCACCTTCGGTCTCACTTGGGCCACCCCGATCCCGCTCCCGGAACAAACGCTGGTGTTGGGACTCGGGGCGGGCAGCAAAGTCCCCTTCTGGGATGAGGACAAGCAGCAGTTCGTGCCAGTGATGGAAGCGACTCTCACACTGAGCTTTGATCACCGCGTGATGGATGGCGGCGCGGCTGGAAGATTGCTTGGACGCGTAGCCACCTTGATGCAGTTGCCAGACGCGTTGTAAGGTCACTTCAGCTTCTCCAGCACCGGTTGCAGTTCCTTAGCGATCCGCTCGGCGATCTTCTCATAACCGGCGTCATTCGGATGCACTTGGTCTGACATGTAGCGTGGATCGGTGAACACGTCTTTCAAGATGTTGGAGATGTAGTAAGCCTTCTTGCGCTCGGCCAGTTCCTCGAAGCCATCCTCATTTTTATCACGCAACGTCGCGCTTCTAACGCCGATCAGGACCACAAACGAGCCTTCCGCCTGGAAACTGCTGATGATCTCCGAAAGGTTCTTGAACATCGTCTCGCGCGGGACCTGTTGCAGACTGTCATTACCTCCCAGGCAGAGCAAGACCACGCGCGGGCTGTTCCGGGCGACGGCATCCACCCGCCCCATCGCCTGACCGGTGGTCTGGCCGGGTATGCCTTGGTTCTCGATCGTGATGCCCAGCCTCTGTCCCAGGAGTGTCGGGTAGTCCTTGCCCCTGGAGCCACCATAACCCGAAGTCAGACTGTCACCGAATGCGATCCATGGACCCGTGGCGGTGGGTGGATAGTTGCGGTATTTATCCGCATCAGAACACCCCGTGAAAAATCCGATGACCAACAGCCAGAGGAGAATCCTTGGATTAAATATTGCGGGCACGTCCAAAAAAGTAATCCAGCCGTGGAACGGTTTCAACGATGAGAATGCCTCAGAGAAGATTCTACGAACGCAAATGACCGAGAATATTTTTGGCGTTCCAAGCATCCAATGTTATAAGAATATAACTGCACCCATGAAGAACGACATTGAACCCAAACTCTCCGCCACAGCGCCAGACTTCTCCCGCCGTCAGTTCATGGTGCGGCAGGCATTGCTACTGGCCGGCATCTGCACCATCTTCCCCACCGTTATGAACGCCGAAGAACCCAAAAAAGAGACCAAAGACGATACCGCCGCCTGGACTTACACGGAAAAGGCCACACTGGGCGGCGGCTGTTTCTGGTGTACAGAAGCCGTTTTTGAGCGTTTTGAGGGGGTGAAAGCCGTCATATCCGGCTATGCTGGCGGCAAAGTACCCAACCCCACTTACAAGCAAATCTGCACAGGAGAAACCGGCCATGCGGAGGTGATTCAGATCGAATTTAATCCGGCGAAGATAACCTATTCGCAGATTCTGGAAATCTTCTGGGCCGCGCATGACCCGACCACGCTAAACCGCCAAGGGGCGGATACAGGTACGCAGTATCGCTCCACCATCATGTATCACAGCGAGGCACAAAAGAAAGCGGCGGAGGAGTCCAAAAAGAAGGCGCAGGCGAACTTCAAGAGCCCCATCGTCACGGAAATCGTCCCTATCAGCATCTTCTACAAGGCTGAGGACTACCACCAAGATTACTTCAAGAATAACCCCAACCAACCCTATTGTGCTGCGGTGATTGGGCCAAAACTTCGCAGTCTTGAGAAAAAGGGCATCGTCCCCGCCCGGTAGGCTGACCCTATATTGCCATTAAATCTTTCATTATCAGGAACTTGCGTCCTGAGGCTTCTTTATGTAAAGATTTGGTAAAGTTGGTCTAATTTCTGCTCATCGCAGTCCCGTATTGAGACAGCGCGAGTGCGATTAGCACCTCAATTCTTTATTTTACCATGTTGAACCGAACGTTATCCACTTGGAAGGCCCTAGCAGCCATTGCACTAGCCGTCATCTTTACCAGCCTGACAGCCCGGGCCGCTACTCCCTACGCGGGGTTCTATTCGGGGTATGTGTATCTCAGTATTTCCGGAGCAATCACCCAGCCGGAATCGGCCATCGGGTTTGCGGCTTTTTCCGTGGATGAGAATGGCATCATCACCGGTAACATCACCGGAACCGTGGATGGCAGCGGGAATATCACTTGGGATGCGAACGACATCGGTTTTACCACGGGCACCATCAATGGCAGCGGTGTGCTGGCGGCCACCACCAGCCAGAACAACGGCCCCACCACCACCACCACGCGCATCGAGGCGAATAACAATGCGGGGGGATTTGGAGGAAGCGGTTCGGTGGCCCAAAGTCTGGTGGCGCGCGCACCCACTCCCACCGGCGCGAACATGCTGGGTGTGACTTATGGCGGGGGCAAGTTTGTAGCCGTGGGACCGGGGGGCAACGTGGCCATCTCGGGCAACGGCACGAACTGGATCTCGGCCAATGCCGCCTCGCCCGTGCAGCTCAATGCCGTGGCTTATGGCAACAACACGTATGTGGCGGTGGGTAACGCGAAAACGGTGGTGACGTCACCGGACGCCATCACTTGGACTCCACGCAGCTTGAACGGTGATATCGTCGCGCAAAACGTCGAAGGCGTGGCGTTCGGTAACGGGACGTTTGTGGCGGTCAATCTCATCAATGAGGTCTATACGTCTGCCGATGGTATTTCCTGGACGAAGATCGTCAGTCCGCCAGCCATGGGTTTTCCGAGCAACCTCAAATATCTGGGGGGCCGGTTCGTGCTGGTCGGCGGCAACGGTTCAACGGGGACGATCTCGACCTCTACCGACGGGGTTAGCTGGAGTGCCGTGAAGACCATGGCCGGCACCGGCTCGATCTTGGATGTGGCCTACGGCAACGGCAAATGGGTGGGGGTCAACACCGCGAGAGCGATCACCTTCACGGCTACGGATGCCAGTGATGCGGCGAGCACGAGTGTGAGCGGCCTGGGTGACAGTGTGGGATTCGTCAATGGTCTGTTCATCTCGGACAAGTGCAACTATTCGGCGGATGGCGTCACGTGGAACCGGGACACGTATCCGAACATCGACATCAATGATTTCGTGACGGCCAACGACGTGATCGTGGCCGTGGGAGCAGCCCTGAGCACCTCCGTGGATGGCAAGCTCTGGACGGTCCACACCAAGGTGCTGCCGCTGCCGGATGTGAACAATTTTTCGGTGCTGAACAATGTGATGAGCGGCGATCACTACGATGAGATGCAGTATTACAACCACCAAGGTTCGCTGCGTTACACCCGGGTGGGGTTGAACGGCCTCATCGAGGAGAAGGCGACCTTGGGCGGGGTCTATACGAATGTCCCCTCGCCGACGACGAAGCATCTGCGGGCGGCGTA
>CAZRGY010000004.1:25382-27582 GCA_964599715.1 uncultured Verrucomicrobiota bacterium
GGCAGATCGGCAAGATCGCCAGCTCCAGCGATACGGTCACGTGGACGGACCGGACCATCACGGGGAGTCAAGATTTGTATGCGATCACCTACGGCGGCGGCAGATTTGTCGCCGTGGGATCGAGCAGTGCCGTGCGCTACTCGACCGACGGGGACAACTGGACCGCCGCCTCCATCAGTGGCACCATGCGGGGCATCACATATGGGAAGGGGCTGTTTGTGGCCGTGGGTGACAGCGGGGCGATCCGCACCTCCGCCAACGGCACGAGCTGGACCAGCCGCACCAGCAATACCACGCGGGGGCTCAAATCAATCAGTTTCACCGGCAACCTCTTCATCGCCGTGGGCGAGCAGGATGGGAGCGGCAACGGCGCGGTGGTGGTGTCCTCGACGGATGGCATCACCTGGACCAAGCAGAACGCGTTTTATGCCAATGGACTGACGGCCTCCACGACCGGCAGTGGTTACTTCGTGGCGGGTGGCAGCAGTGGTGCCATCTTCGCGGCACCGTATCAGGACACGATTTCCCCGGCCATCACGGGCGAGCCTTCCCCGGCCAGCCAGACGGTGAGTGCGGGGGCCAATGTGAGCTACACGGTAGCCGGCACGGGCACGGGACTCTCTTATCAATGGTTCAAGGACGGCACGCCGTTGACGGATGGGGCGGGTGTCTCCGGCGCCACGACGGCGACGTTGAACCTGACCGGGGTGGATGTGCTGGATACGGGCGTTTACCAGGTGGCGGTTTACAATGACAGCGGCAGCGATCTGAGTCAGGCCCTGGCCCTGAACGTGAACGGACCGCCGATCATCACGGTGCATCCCGTTTCCATCATCACGAGCAATACGCTTACCACGAACTTCTCGGTGGTGGCGGTGGGGCCGTGCACGCTGACGTATCAATGGCGGAAGAACACCGTGCCGTTGAGTGATGACGGGGATTACAGCGGCACCACCACGGACCGGCTCACCATCACCGGGGCCACGGGAGCGGATGAGGCCACCTATGATGTGATCGTGAGCAATAGTTTCGGCAGCAGTTCGCCCAGCACGGGCGCCACGTTGACGGTGAACCGGCCGGCCACCATCACCGCGCCGCCGGTGGCGGTGAAGATCAAGCAGGGCCAGACGATTCAACTCTCGGCCGTGGCCGATGGGTCGCCGACGATAGTGTATGTTTGGAAGAAAGATAACGTCGCGTTGGTGGATGACGGTCGCATCTCAGGCGCAACGACGCCGAATCTTACCATCACCGGAGCACAGGTTTCCGATCGCGGGCTCTACACGTTGACCGTGAACAATTCCTTCGCGCCCAGCGCGACCAGCGCCGGAGTCTATGTTTCCATCTTGGGACCAGGGGCGCTGCATCATGATTTCGCCGTAACTCTGGCCAATTCTTCCGCCAACACGATTGTGCTGGCCGACGACGGGGAGTATTTCGTGGGCGGTGATCTGGCATCTTCCCAAGGCAGTTTTTTCAGCGGCGACATCGTCCGGATGAGAAAGGACGGGAGCATCAATACAAACTTCAGCGCGGGCGGCACCGGGACCAGCGGGGCAGTGTTGGGAATTGGTGAACTCAATAATGGCAAGGTGCTGGTCGGCGGTTTCACCAGTTGGATTGGGGTGACGGGTTTTATCTACAATCTGCGGCTGAACGTCAATGGCTCGGTGGACACAGGTTTCACTTCCACGATCAACAACACGGTGATCAAGCGCATCATCCGCCTGCCGGATGGCAAGATACTCGTAGCGGCCACCAGCACAGGCTTCCTGACCCGTCAGCTTTACCGCTTCAATCCTGATGGCAGTGTGGACGGCACATTCACCTCCACGCAGATGAGTGGCGTGCTCAACGACATGGCCGTCCAAAGTGACGGCAAAATCCTCCTGGCCGATGCCGGTGGATTGAGGCGCTTGAATGCCGACGGCACCGGCCTGACCGCGTATCTGGTCACCGGCGCCATCACGGCGGTGCAGGTAGATGCCGAGGACAGAATCTATTTCTCCCAGAGCGGCACTTATAAACGCGTGACGAAGGACGGAGCAGCGGACGGCACGTTCAGCGTGCCGGTAGATGGCACCGTGTACGGCTCGGCGTTCCTGCCGGATGGCCGGGTGGTCATCGTCGGCAACTTCATCTCCGTCAACTCGGCTCCCAGCACGGCACTGATCGCCCTGTTGGAAGCCGACGGCACCCC